>NZ_JAUOES010000004.1:0-270171 GCF_031932065.1 Shewanella scandinavica | reverse complement strand
ATAGAAAGCCTTTTTAAACCGTTTGATATTCTGACTTAAACGGCTTTCTTTCGATACGCCAAAAACAACAAGACTATGCCAACGGCTAAAAACGGTAAGCTGAGAAGTTGTCCCGCACTTAGCACTGATTCAGAGTAAGCCGCTTGGCTGACTTTAATCGATTCAATCGCAATTCGCGCACTAAATACCGACACCAAGAACAGGCCAAAAATAGCTCCATGCCGTTGTTTAATCTGCGTAAATTGATACAGAGCATAAAGCGCAATAAAGATAGCCAAATAGGCAAAAGCCTCATAAAGCTGCGCCGGATGCCTTGGCAACATATCAACACGGGCAAATATAATGCCCCAAGGTTGAGTCGTTGGATCGCCTAAAATCTCTGAGTTGGCAAAGTTCGCCATACGCACAAAAAAGCCAAAAATGGCGGTGGCGATCGCGAGTCTATCCAACAAAAACAGGAATGGCAGCTTCACTTTGCGTTGGTAATAATACAGCGCTAGAATCGCCCCTAAACCCCCACCGTGGCTGGCGAGTCCACCTTCCCAAATCGCCAAAATCTTAAGCGGATGGGCAAAGTAATAAGCCGGATCGTAAAAAATACAATGGGCTAAACGCGCGCCCACTATGATGCCAACCACACAATAAATCAGTAGATTATCAAGGGACTCAACATCGAGGTTTTCCTTGATATAAATCCGCTTCATCACCTGAAAACCAGCAGTGATAGCAACAGCAAACAAGACTCCATACCAATGTATTTTTAGTCCCATAAACGAGATTAATACAGGATCGAGCTCCCACACTAAGTGTTCCAAATTCAATTACTCCTAACACTTGGTACATAGAGGTACGCCAAAAAGCCTGTTTTACGTGGTTAAACGCCAATAGACAAGCCTTGTCACGGGGATATCTTACTATTGAGCCAAATTTAACGACACTGAGTAGCGTTTTACGGCTGAAAGGTATAATTGTGGTCAGCTTTGCTGACCACGCCAAACAGACCACAGGCGTTAACTTTGAGTACTCGCTACAACTGACCTATTTCCTTACGCCAGATCCCCTTCTCCTGTGCTTCAGTCAATTTCAGTTTGGCGAAATACCGAGTCACAAAAAAGCTAATGGGAATAGATGATAAGGCAAGAGCTTCAAAGTTATATAGGGTCATGACAGCAATGCCATTGGTTAGTAGCCCGATCACACCCACCATGTTTGCATACTTACTCTCATAGATTTTCCCAAACTTGCAGGCCAAGTAACCAATAACGGCCGCAGGAACAAAGAGCATCCAATAAAATACTAACCCATTCCAAACAAAGAGAATAAGTAAGGCTAAACCTAAGAAAACACCAAGTAATGCCCCTAGAAATGCTTTTTTAGGTGATTGGTTTTTAACAAGATCTTCATAAGCTTGCTTTGCCTGTTCATCTATAAACTTGCGATACGACTCGCTTTCACCCTTTCCCTTACGCGCCATTTAACTCACCATATTGCTGTATTTAAGACAAAAAACTGGGCTATTTTGCTAGAAAATAACATCTTTGTCGCGCTGTTTTGAATAGCAAACACGCGGAGCTTGAAGGTAAAGCTTTCACTTTAAATAATGAACCTCAAACCGAGTTGACTGAATTTCAGAAAATAAAAAAGCAAGCAGTTAAGCTTGCTTTTTTATTGCGCACTATGACGTCTTATTTAACTCGACGGCGGCTAAACGCTAATGGTGCAAGTAGCAATGATAGCCATGACAAGCTACCACCTGAAGAACCTTCTTTTTCAGGTTCTACCGGCGCTTGACCTTCACCATTGATAGTCACTGTAACAGATGCCTTCATTTCAGCATCACCATCTGAGATGGTATAACTAAAAGTCTCTGTTGCAGATTGACCTTGATATAGATGACCAAATTGTCCATTAGGGCTATAAGTCACAGTACCATCATTGTTATTGGTGACCTTGCCCTTTAAAGAGCCAACATCAATAGCTGTGATAGTAAGCGTGTCTCCATCAGCATCGGTATCATTTGCAAGCAACGCGATTTGTATGTTGCCCGACTTGGTTGTTACCGCGGTATCAGCGACAGCAACAGGAGCTGCATTAATACCAACAACACTCACAGTCACTTCAGTCGTGCTTGTCGCACCAAGTTCATCAGTGATGGTATAACTAAATATTTCATTTGCCGTTTCACCTTTGGCCAAGTTGTTAAACTGACCGTTTGGATCGTACACAAAAGTACCATCACCATTATCAACCAACTTACCTTTCAGGCTAGCTTGCTTAGATGTGAGGGTAAAAGTGTGGCCATCGGCATCGGTGTCATTCGTTAACGGCGATATAGTGACAGTTGCATTCTCATTGACACTGATAGCATCAGGCGTTGCTGTTGGCGGTGTATTAATTTTAACACTGACATCAACTGTAGCTTCAGCAAAGCCACCTTTGTTATCGGTAATGATGTAAGCAAAGCTATCTAATACGGTTGAGCCTGGCGTTTCATTTGCAAAGGCACTACCTGAGTCATAACTGATAACATTGCCCGAAACCGCAACAGCCCCCTTAGTAGATCCAGTAGTAACGCTATCGATCACTAAAGTATCACCATCTGCATCCGTATCATTTGCCAAAGGTGAAATTGTCACTTTTTGGCCAGCCCAAATTGTCATAGCATCCGAGTTGGCTACTGGCACATTGTTCGGCGGGACGTCAGTGTTTAAAGGCTCACCCGCACTCACTTGGTATCCTCCCGTAACAGCTGTGTCATCTTCGTGGCTAACGACAACATATAAAGTCGATTCCAATTCAGACTTAGCTAGCTTTGAAAATACATAGTTTGTCGCTGATGGATTTGTTGCTAGGGTAACATTATCAACAATTGTCGTAGACGCGTCTGATTTGTAAACGGTTAACTTTGGCTTCATACCTAAGCTGGAGTCTGTCACACGTACAACGAGGTCTTTGCTCATATCTATATTTTCTAAGACATAGAAATCAAGATCGCCAGCACTGTCAATCACTCCATTGATACCAGCATTGGTCGTATCGAGTTTAATTGCGGTGATATAGCTACCATCACTGTCAAAATAAGGCACATTGCTCACAACCAATGAGGTTTTCGCAATACGTACAAAATTCT
Source organism: Shewanella scandinavica (assembly GCF_031932065.1). Taxonomy (NCBI): domain Bacteria; kingdom Pseudomonadati; phylum Pseudomonadota; class Gammaproteobacteria; order Alteromonadales; family Shewanellaceae; genus Shewanella; species Shewanella scandinavica. The sequence continues at coordinate 267,041 of NZ_JAUOES010000004.1, read as the reverse complement.
CCGTTATGGCTGGTAAAGCTTCTTGTACTGGCTCAGAGCCGTCTAATGTGGGGGTAAATAGGCCTGTGGCAGTATATTTTGCCTTGCTTTCTTTGTTATCAACATTCACTTCGACTTGATAAATACCATTCTGATTGTATGGTGCAACGGCGGAGTAAATACCATCACCTGCAACCGCATCACCGCCTTGGCCATTATCAAACATTTCCAAGTTGGTCGTGTTGTCCATTGGGTCCTTGATCGTAGCGATGACATTAGCACCAGTGATAAGTTTATCTTTGGTTAACGCAGTCGTTAAAATCATCGGGCTTGGGTAACTTACGGCATTACCAGCAAATCCCTCAACAGAGACAGTATAACTTCCCGCTAGACTTGGCTCTGCACTGACATTGACCGTCGCATCTAGCGCACGATTTGCATTTGTGTTTATTAACTCAAGTTGCCATTCACCATGACCAAGTGAGGCAACAAGACTATTAGGAACATTGACGCTACAAGATTGCCCTCCAGACACAGGTAAACAATCGAAAGTTACGCCATTGACATTATGACCTGAAGCATCTTTTAGCGTGAGTTGCAGGTCAGAAGCGCCGCCTTTATGGTTTACGAAAATATTGACATTATCTAAACCAGAATCGATATAAATACTCTGGGTTGCACCCGTGCCACTTTCAATATTAAGCGTTGATGACACTAAGTTTTGGTTATCAGTGGCAATGGCATTTGCTTGTAAAAAAGCATCGATAATTTCGGCTAACGTTGTTGGTGAAGAAAAGTATTTTCCGCCTGTTGCATTGGCCATTGTCACTAAAGGACCCGTTGGCGAAGCTGAGCCATAACCGAAACTAAAAATTGGTACATTAGCATTTTGATAGGCAGTGATGACCGAGGATTCTGATTTTATAGAATTATTATCGTCACCATCAGCAAGCACAAAAACGACACCTGGTGCGCCACTTGCCGCCGAAGCCTGATAAGCAGATAAATTATCAAGTGCTAACTGACTGCCATCGAACAATGCCGTTGAACCATAGGCATAAATATTATCAATTGCACCTTTCAAAGCTTGTTTAACACCGTTATCTGGCTTGGGCAATTTTTGCATCGCAAAATCTTGCTCAACACTCGAACGGCCTGAGAATGAAACTAATCCCATCGCAGTACTGCCTTCAGCAGTCGCATCAACAAGTATTTTAGCGGCTTGCTTGGCGTTATCGATAGGTGAACCAGACATGCTACCCGAACGGTCCATGACAATCTGCATATCGATATCGCCTTCAACCCAAACAAAATCAAGCTGATCACGACAACTAAACTGCGCTGCGGGTAACTCTTTCTTTACCGGATTATTAGCATCTGGCGCATTATTTGCCAAAGTAGTATATCGAGTACGAGTTGGCTGAGCCGTTTTCCGCCCAGATTTAGGGTCGTCTTTAACGTCTTGAGTAAGTACTTCCCAAGCACTCTTACCATACACTCGTCCCTGTGCGGTACGGTTTACATCACCAATATTAATCGCAGTTGAATGATTCAACCATTTCATATCACCGTTTCTTGCTTGCCATTGATTACTCATGATGGAATCAGTAGCCACGTCAGTGGTGAGCGTTGCATTAGCTGCACCGGAAACCGCGTTACCTTTATACTCGTCATACACACCATAGGCGTAGTGTCCCCACTCGTGGGCCAAGGTGTAGCCAGAGCCCAGGGTATCGGTGAGCATATTGTGATCTTTGCCTTGCCCTGCACCATTTGGAAAAACATCTCCAAACCAAATATGCATACCATTGGCGCCAAAGCCCGCAGTATTTGCTCGCGGCCATTCACGCTCGCCCCAAATAATGTCCGATTTAGATCTATGCTTATTTTCTCTGAAAATACTTATCTTTCCGAGCTTATGTTCACCGTTCGATTGCTCACATACCCCATCGGCAAAATAACCCAATATTTCCTCGTAGGCTTTCTGATCACTCCCTTCAGGATTATTGTGCAAAGACACAGTAATATCGAAAACAGCGTTAGACGAATCAGAAGTCATCACTGAAACTGATTGCATATGGTTTGCTGATACAATGGATTTGTCTTGCTGTTCAGTGACAGTATTGACCCGTGATAACCAACTGTTTGCAGCTATAGCTGAGCTAGATGTTAAAGCGAGCCCCACACAAATGGCGACCTTGCTCAAGTTATTTTTTTGTATCACTTCATATCTCCTTTAGAAAGTAATAATAGTTGGAAGGTGTATTTACCTTCTTTCACAACGAGTGTTCCGTTCTGCGTTAATCGTTTTGAAATCACAGGGTATAAGGACGAGAAATCGGCTATAGGTATCAAATCAAATACATGCTGAATAAGTGTTCCATTAGGTAATTCGAGTTCGGGCGGGATATCGTTCGGAATGTTTAAGATAATAGTGCTAGGCTCAACTATTAACTCAGAAACGATGGAATCATATATATAAGGAAAAAAACTTGAGTCGATTTCACAGTAATCCAACTGATTACTAAACCAATACTTATAGGCATGACCAAGGCTTGCGGCTTGCTCACCTATAATGCGATCTGTGCATTGATATTCTAGACTTTTCCCGGTAACAATCTTGTGCGACAAAAGCTGCATGTTTGAATCAAAATCAATGATTCTGATATGACTGTCAGTTAGTTCACTAATAATTTGAGTAGTGTAATAACGTTGAAAATCTAGAGGTGAGTTATATCTATAGACAGTTTTGGCATACACTGGACAACATAATACAAACAGCAAAATACCAAAAAGAGTTGTAATCTCTCGTATCATCCGTGAAAACTTATTTATCCTAAAAACTTGAAAACAATGTTAACAAAAACAAAAAAACTTTGTATGCATTTGTTGCAAGTTTCACAAAAAAGTTAAAAAACCATCCACTGCTAGATTAATTTTTCATAAAAAGATGCAGTTATATTGATTACAACATGATTTTAAAAGTAGCAATCAACATTCGTTGCTGAGCAGACTTATAGTAGCAACTTGATTACTACTTTTGACTTATCAAGCGCAGATATTCCTCCATCAATGATTCATAATTTGAAACAGCATGTGAATTTATTATTTAATTTTAGCCCATTCATACAAATCATTATCACACAAAGAATTACCCTAATAAAAAATAAATTACACTATATTCATATAAACAGAAATACAGGTTACACATGAGCAAGCCGAACACTATTTAATCAATTTAAACTTCTGGCACTCTAATTATTCTGTAAGCCTAATAACCTACAATTAATCTTAAGCAGACCAAGGTTAGAACAGACAGAGACGAGCATACCATCCAGCCAATTATTCCTTAAAATGAGCGCTCACTCTGCCTATCGGCTCAGACGCTTGATGATTTCGCTGTGCTGCGGATAGTGGGCTAGTAACGTTTTTTGGCTAAATAACTCGAAATCATCGAAGGTAAAACCGGGGGACACCATGCAGCCCACGAGCGAAAAGCCGGGTTGATTCATCGCCGAACCAAAGATACAGCCCTTAGGCACCAAAAATTGTGGTCGCTCGCCCGCCGCTAAATCGAGTCCCAATTGCGCCGTGGTTAACACGCCATCAGGGGCAATCATATAAATGGTGAGCGATTGTCCTGCATGGAAGTACCACATTTCATCGGCGGTTAGGCGGTGAAAGTGGGAAACTTCCCCCGTGCGCAGTAAAAAATAGATGCTGCTCCATAATGCCCGAGTCTGATCAAACGGCGTTTCAGAACGATAGGATGAGCGGTAATAGCCGCCTTCAACATGCTGTTCTAGTGCTAAATGTTCAATAAAATCATCGGCTGTATGCATTATAAATCCCTGGATAAAATTAAAACCGCAATTCCGGTTCTAGAGTCTACTCGAAAAACATCTGCTCACTAAGCATTGCGGTTTAGCTTTTTGAACATAAGCACACACGCCAAAGTTCAAAATATCACTATTGACTCGTTACAATAGGCAAAGAGAGAGTTATGGCTTATGGCATCAATCGCGCTGGCGACTTGGCAAAATAACAACGACAAATAAATTGTACGGCATGTCGTTATGGTTTGTTGTTCGCACCAAAAGCGGCTAGATTATTATGAGTTAACGGGATTAATTGGCGGCTAAAGCTCCAAAGAGCGGCTCGTAATGATGACTTGGACACGCAGACATAAAGTTAAGTGATTTTCCACAGGGATCTTAATTGATGATCAATATTGAACAGATGGCGTTAATCCTCGATGCACTGCCAGATCCTGCCTTAATATTGTCAAAAAGTGGTCGGTACGTGGCTGTATTCGGCGGTAAAGATGGGCGTTATTACCACGATGGCAGTGGCTTAGTCGGTTTGTACCTTGCCGATGTATTAAACCCCGATAAAACAAATTACTTCTTAGGCATTATCGAACAAGCCTTAGCTAGCCGAGCATTACTGATTGAAGAATATGAACTCAGTAATAAAGATGTCAAAGGCTTACCCGATGCGGGCCCAGATCAACCCATTTGGTTTGAGGGACGAATTCAAGCGCTAGACTTTCTCGTCAATGATGAGCCAGTGGTGCTCTGGGTCGCCAGTAATATCTCACAGCGACATGAGCTTGAACTGCAGCTGCGTCAGCTCAGCGATACCGATCAGCTCACAGGATTATATAATCGCCGCCGATTAGAACGCGACTTAACCGTTCAATTCGACACTTTTCAGCGCCACCGTACGCCCACCTCAATCTTGATCCTCGATTTAGACCACTTAAAGTCTATCAATGACCAGTTAGGCCACCATGCTGGCGATAAAATTATCATCACCGTTGCTGAAACCTGTCGCACTCAATTTAGAAAAACCGATAGCGCGTATCGTTTTGGTGGGGATGAATTTGTGATTGCCCTGCCCGGTGTCGAACAGTCTCAGGCAGTTAAATTTGCAGAATACCTCTGCGATTGTTTTTACTCTGCGCTGCAAAAACATGCGGTTAATGGCTTGTTTGCCACCGTAAGTATCGGGGTTGCCAGCATAGAAGCATTTGATACCTCCTATGAAGACACGCTTAAGCGGGCCGATGCGGCCCTGTATCAAGCGAAACGTAACGGTAAAAATCGAGTTATATCAAATACAGCCTAAGCGGGTTGAACATTTCAAAGCACACATAGCAATAACAAGCGCCCTTAATAAGTGATAGTCACAAGTGCTCATAAGAAGCACGCATCAAAAGGCAACCAACAAAAAGCGAACCCTAAGGTTCGCTTTTAAACACATTAAGCTAATGCTAAATAACAGAATTAATTCGCGTCTTTCGCAGCTTTACGGGCTTGATGCAGTTTTTTATAGCTTTCAATCAATCTTAAATGCGGCTCAATACCCTCGAGCTGCATGCTGGTCTTAGTTAAACCGCTAAAACGTATTTTTCCTGTAACACTGCCAACCACTTGCTCCATCACTTCCTCACCAAACATGCGGTTGAAGTTGTGGATAAAATCATCAAGTTCTAACTCGTCATCTAAGGTCACTTCCAATACAGCATTCATGGCTTGGTAGAACAGGCCGCGTTTAACGGTATTGTCGTTAAACTGTAGGAACTCACCAACTAGCTCAATCGCGTCTTCGTGCGCACCAAGCGCCAAATAAATCAGGATCTTAAGCTCGATAATCGTGAGCTGACCCCAAACGGTATTTTCATCGAATACAATGCCGATTAAGGTGCGGATATCCGTGTAGTTATCGAGTTGGCTTTCTTCTAAACGATTAACCAAATTAACCAGCTGTTTAGTGCTTAACGAATGCAGATTTAGGATATCTTCACGGTATGCCAGCGCCTTGTTGGTATTATCCCAAATCAAGTCATCAACTGGATAAATCTCAGAGTAATCAGGAACTAAAATTCGGCACGCCGATGCACCTAAATCGGTAAATTCAGCGATATACACCTCTTTACCTAACGCTTCTAAGATACCAAACAGACCGCTGGCCTCTTCTTCGCTGGTGCCAGAGAAATCCCATTCGCAAAATTCATAATCAAATTTACTGCTAAAGAAGCGCCATGAAATCACTCCTGTTGAATCAATAAAGTGCTCAACAAAGTTTTCTGGCTCGCTGACCGCCATGCTATTGAAGGTCGGTTTTGGTACATCGTTTAAGCCTTCGAAACTGCGGCCTTGCAACAGCTCAGTTAAACTGCGCTCTAATGCCACTTCAAAGCTTGGGTGCGCGCCAAATGAGGCAAACACGCCGCCAGTTTTCGGGTTCATTAGGGTCACGCACATCACGGGGAATTGACCGCCGAGTGAAGCGTCTTTGACCACAACAGGGAAACCTTGCTCTTCTAAGCCGTTTATGCCCGCGAGGATACTGGGATATTTTTCAAGTACCTGCATTGGCACATCAGGCAGAACAATTTCTTGCTCAATGATTTGGCGTTTAACGGCACGCTCAAAAATCTCTGACAAACACTGCACATGCGCTTCTTGCAGGTTATTGCCCGCGCTCATACCGTTACTTAAAAACAGGTTTTCAATCAGGTTAGATGGGAAGTAAACCGTTTCACCGTCAGATTTACGGGTGTAAGGAATAGCACAAATGCCGCGCTTAAGATTGCCCGAATTAGTATCAATCAAGTGCGAACCGCACAGCTCGTCGTCTGGGTTGTAAATCTCTAAACAATAGTCATCCAGAATACCCGCTGGTAGCGCATCGTCTTCTTCTAATGCAAACCACTTTTCATTGGGATAATGCACAAATTCGCTATTAGCGATTTCGGTACCAAAGAATTGATCATTATAGAAAAAGTTGTTATTTAACCGCTCAATAAACTCGCCGAGTGCCGAGCACAGTGCACTTTCTTTAGTCGCGCCTTTACCATTGGTAAAACACATTGGCGAAGCGGCGTCACGAATATGCAGTGACCACACGTTCGGCACTATGTTACGCCATGATGAGATCTCAATCTTCATTCCAAGATCGGCGAGCATGCCCGTCATATTGGCAATGGTCTGCTCCAGTGGTAGATCTTTACCCAGAATAAAGGTGCTCGATGCGCCATTAGGCTGGCCCATCAACATGGCATTGGCGTCTGCGTCTAGGTTTTCAACGGTTTCAATCTTAAATTCTGGACCCGTTTGCACCACTTTTTTAACGGTACAACGGTCAATTGAACGCAAAATACCTTCGCGATCTTTATCGGAAATATCTTCTGGCAATTCAACCTGAATTTGGAAAATCTGGTTGTAGCGATCTTCTGGATCGACAATATTGTTCTGCGACAGTCTGATGTTATCCGTTGGAATATCGCGGGCTTTGCAATACACCTTCACGAAATAGGCCGCACACAGGGCTGACGACGCTAAGAAATAATCAAACGGACTAGGAGCAGAACCATCACCTTTGTAGCGGATCGGTTGATCGGCGGTCACGGTAAAATCATCAAACTTGGCTTCAAGTCTAAGATTGTCGAGAAAATTAACTTTGATTTCCATTGAATATGATTTCCACTAAATATGCGAGTCTGTAGCAGCCCATCGACCAAGTCGCGTCATTGGTAATGAGTCATTAAGGGGGAATTATCGGTGTTTTTGGCCCATTAGTCTTGAGTTAATTATGTTAAAAACCACAATCGGGGCATTTGCGGCTTAGCTTAGTGGGTTGAATAGCAGGTTTGAGTTTGAACTGAGATTGAATAACATGAAGGCCAAGTAAGCCAATTAGTCGCAGATTAAAACCAAGTACAAAAACAAATTATTGATGTTTTTCAGTCTCTCGCTTAACTAACAGAAAGGTTAAATACATCTTAGTGGGTAATGATAAGGCCATGCCAAAGGCGACACACATAGCGCTGATAATAATCCCTTGCACGCCCATCGCCTCAACGGTTTCATTAAAGTTATGCAGATAAATACCCAGCGCAATAAGACAAATACCCACACTAATGCAAATTTTCAGCGTTAAAATCAGCTTTTCATTCGTCACTGTTCCGCCCTTACCCTTTGCCGCTATGTCGCTTTGCTACTGGTCCGCTGCAAATCAGATATACGCTCAAGATTTTGCAAAATTCTAGCCGCCATTTGCATCAAGTTTAACTAATATAGTGGACGCATTTCCCCCAGAGAGCCTTGATTAAGATCAACGAAAGTAGCCCAATTTAAGGTGCACCCAACCCATGAGGCATAAGAAAAAAGCGTGCTTTTTGTCATTTACATTATATTTTTGTTAACTTAAGCACTTAAGAATATGGGAAATTAGCTATACTGCCCTGCAATAAAAAGGATGTTCATCATGGAGTCGTCAAGCATGTCTAATTTCAGTTTACGTAATAAATTACTGCTGTTATCGCTATTCCCGTTAATCCTGACCCTGTGCATTCTCATGACAGTTTCTTACTATGTCGAACAAAGCGCCCTTGCAGATGAAGTCACGACCTTTAGAACTAAGCTTATCGGTGAACGTAAAACCCAAATAAAAGAAGCCACCGAAATTGCGGCCGGCATAGTGCAATATCAGTTGTCTTTAAAAGAAAATGGCAATGTGAACCAAGCGCTCCGTGATATCCGTTTTGGCAGTTCTGGTTACTTCTTTATTTACGACTCCCAAGGCAAAAACCTGTTCCATGCCGTCATGCCCAACCTCGAAGGGCAAAATAAAATTAATATGACAGATCCCCGCGGCACAAAAATCATTGTTGGTTTACTCGATGCTGCTAAAAGGGGCGACGGTAACTTCTCCTTCTATTTCCAAAAACCGAATACCAATGAGCAAATTGAGAAAATCGGTTACTCCATGATGATCCCTGGCACTGACTGGATGCTAGGCACGGGCGCTTATATCGATGATATTGACGCTGTCGTTGAGGATTATCGTGCAACTGTCACTGAGCAGATGATCGAAAAATCCTATGCCATTCTGTTAATTGCGCTGTTACTCGCCGCGATGACTGCCGTTGTTATTCTGATCACCGCCCAACGTATGGTCGCGCCAATTAAAAATATGGCGAATAACTTAAACGATATCGCTAAAGGCGAAGGCGATTTAACCAAACGTCTTATTGTGAAAGGTGAAGATGAAATTGCACAACTAGGTCAATCCTTTAACCTGTTTGTCGATAAACTCCAAACCATCATAGGCGATGTGGCAAACGCGACCGCTAAAGTTAAAACCGCCGCCAACGCGATTCACGATCAAACCAAAGTGATGTCGAGCCAACTCATCAGCCATAACAATGAAACCGATCAAGTTGTTACTGCTATTACTGAAATGTCAGCTACCGCCAGCGAAGTGGCGCAAAATACCACGCAAGTGGCAGAAGCGACTCACGCTGCCACTGGCGATGTAGCCAATGCTCAGCGCTGCGTCGATGCGTCTTTAGAAGAAATTTCGGCACTCATGGCGCAAATCAATAATGCGGCGGGCAGCATTCAATCCTTGAGCGAACAATATAAAAAAATCAACAACGTGCTGTCAGTGATTGGCGGTATTGCTGAGCAAACTAACCTATTAGCATTAAATGCCGCCATCGAAGCGGCCCGCGCCGGAGAACAAGGTCGAGGCTTTGCCGTGGTGGCCGATGAAGTGCGTAACTTAGCGAGCCGAACGCAATCTAGCACTTTAGAAATCAATGAGATGCTGTCAGAACTGCACAAGCTTGTGGCGCTGGCGGTGAAAACGATGGAAGAAAGTCAGCAAAGCTGCGTACGCTCGGTAGACTCTTCTCGCGCAATCTCAGAAAGCCTAGGCTCAGTGACATCGGCGGTCACGGCCATTAACGACATGAGCACCCAAATTGCGACAGCGGCCACGGAACAAAGCTCTGTGACCGAAGAAATTAACCGCAACGTGTTCGCCATCCAAGAGATAGTGAATGAGTTACTCCATTCCAGCGAAGATGCTGCCAGAGTCAGCCAAACCGTATCACAAGAAGGCATTAACTTAGGTAAACTCGTCGGTCAGTTTAAGATTTAAAATATTTTCAATGGGTTGCAAGCTAAATAAGACATAGCAACCCATTGGTTTGCTGCAAATGTAAGATAAAGTCTCTGCCTTGCTGAGGCCGGATGGCAGTGGAATTGATGGATTGTGGATTAGAAGTTGAAGGCGCTACTTTTAATTTCAAAAAGTAAAACTTAAATCCCGTTACCTACGTATATAACCCAAATACTCAACTCAGTAGAAATGGCCATGTTTTCAATCTTTAAGAAAAATCCCTTAAAAAAGTTAACACAGCAATACAATGCCAAGCTTGAACAAGCGATGCATGCACAGAGAAAAGGCGATATCAGATCCTACTCAATGCTGACCGCTGAAGCCGAGCAAATCGAAAATCAAATAAAAGTGCTAGAAAAAGCAGCCCAGCAATAGAGGCGCATAGTGAGAACGCGAAACAAGCAAACTACCAAGAGTCGGCTTGAAAACGTGCCAATCTGGCCTCTGTGATAGTGCATTGCGTCAGTTGCATCAACTCACCTAAAGTGATCGCGGGATTGTCTGTGATAAGCCGAATCAACTTAGCGTCTAAGGGCTCTAGCTTGTCCGCATGTTGCAGCAAGGCTGACTCCAACTTTTTGATAAGATAGCCAAACTGGCCATCTATAGCCGTTAACTGCTGCGCCAGCAATGGCTCACTTTGTAAATGCGCACTGCAGGATTGGATCTTAATCGCCGCGCCAATAATGCACCAATTCCTTGAACGTCGCACACGCTTAAGCTCGCAATCATATTGGATTGCAATCGCTTGAGCTTGTTTAACCGCCTCCCGCCCAATTCGATGAATAAGCGAGGGCAGCGAGATACTAATGTCGTCGTTCATAACTCTTGGTTCATCGCCGCTCTATTATGCCTGCATGGATAAAGGTAAATGCCTGCTCGACTTTAGATTCAAATACAAAATTCAATGCGCGGCAGTGTACTCTGCCTCACTTTATTCTAAAAGCTCTGCCCTCTGCCGGATAAGAATTGCTGTGATGACGCTTTGATACCAATCGTATTAAATATCTGTTCATTCAGCGGGAGTTCAACGCGCTTTAGACAAGGCGAAGGCTTGAAGGCATAGTGGTGCTCTGTCGAAAGCCTTAAACGCAGTATAAAGCGTGTTGCCATGAATTTAACATCGGCCGCCCTTCGGGAGCCTCACAGGCATCCCACTCCCGTGTTGCATTGACTTAAAAGGGAATGACCATTTCTGCGTCAATGCGCCTTGGATTGAAATGCCTGTGAGGCTCTGAACTGATTAGATATTTAATGTGATTGGTATGACTCATTAACCCACATATTTTGAGTGAGTTTCGCACCAAGTTTGTAGCTTATGTTGTAAATCACGCAGCTTCTTTGGGTAATGGCTCTGCTTGGCATAAACCATATACAACTCATGTGGATAGCATTGCCATTGGGGAACGAGCAAAGTGAGTTTATGCTGAGCGATATCCTCCTCTACCAAATAATAAGGCAGGCTAGCGATACCTGTACCACTCAAAGTAAGCAAATGTGTAGTGGCATAGTTTGAACTACACAGTGTAGGCTCAAAAGTGAGCGTGAGACTGTCCCCAGCAAGCGGTTCAAACACCCACTGAGTTTCACCCGAAGACAATAGACGATAATGGCGTAAATCATCAGGGTGACGCACCTCTGCGGCGGCGGGATGCGCGGGCGCAACCACTAAGACATGGCGAATTCTGCCAAGATATCTGGCGACCAGATTATCGCTGTGCGCAATGCTTGTTCTTAAGGCGAGATCAAACTTGCCGAACTCAACATCTTGAATATTCTGCTCAAAACACAGTTCGAGTTTCACTTGAGGATACGCAGCAATAAACTGGAGCAGCATAGGACTCAGCAATTTTTTGCCCAGTTCCGTTGGAGCGGTGAATTTTAAAGTGCCGCAGGAGTCCTGCGTTAAATCCTGCACTAAACGTCCAGCTTCATTGGCCAGCCTCTCGATTTCGCAGGCTTTACCAAATAACGCTTGCCCTGCTTCGGTCATTGATACTCGCCGAGTGGTTCGGTGGAGTAATTGACAACCCATTTCATCTTCAAGGGATTTAACATGGCGCGACACTAAGCCTTTAGAAGCGCCGAGTTGTTCAGACGCAGCGCTAAAACTGTGCATTTTGGCAACCAGCATAAATGACTGCAGATGGGTGAGATTCATCAATTAAATCCATTAACGAAACAATGTGGTGATTATATGCGCTTTTTCTATGTAATTAACCAGACTATCCTCAATTCGTATTCAATTTAGGAGCATGTCATGAAAATAGTCGTTGTGGGTGCATCAGGCACAATCGGACAAGCCATAGTCCGCTTATTTCATTCAACTCAGCATGAAGTGATTCAGGTAGGGCGAACAACGGGGGATGTCCTGATAGACATTCGGGATGAACATTCACTTAAACAAGGGCTAGAAAAAATCGGTAAAGTCGATGCAATGATTTCGGCCATGGGTGACGTCGTGTTTAAACCCTTCAACGCTATGACTCAAGCAGACTGGTATACAGGGCTCCAAAGTAAGTTATTGGGGCAGATACAGTTAGTGCAAATAGGTAGCCAATACCTCAACGCTGGGGGGAGTTTTACACTGACCAGTGGCATTATTGCCGATGTCCCAGTAAAAGATGGCATCAGTGCAGCCACAATCAATGGCGCACTTGAGCATTTTGTTACCGCCGTCGCGGGAGAATTACCTGCGCAGCAGCGAATAAACATTGTCAGCCCAACGGTATTAAGCGAGTCGTTAGCGAGCTATCAGGACTATTTCCCCGGTTTTAGTGCAATCAATGCCGACACATTAGCCAAGGTTTATTTGCGCTCAGTCATGGGCAGAGAAAACGGCCGAGTGCTGAAAGCCTTTTCCTGCTGCGGTGCAGTCTTGCCCTAACAGCAGTGTCCTAACTGCAATGCCCTAACAGCTGTGCCCTAACAGGACAACCTAACCTTGTAACGCAAGGCGCGTAATCAGTCACAGTTAAAGTCTTGAGCGTTGCGCTGGGATTGCCTACAATAGCGCACGCTTTTTCACTATAGACAACGACAGATCACGACCATGACCGACACAACATCATTACCTGCTTTACCGGATCGCCTTTCCGTTAACCCACGCAGCCCACACCATGTGGCAGAAATTTTCGAGCACGATATCGGTATTAAGCTCAACGGCAAAGAGCGTTTTGATGTCGAAGAATATTGCATCAGTGAAGGTTGGGTAAAAGTACCAAGCAAATCCTTAGACCGTCGCGGCCAACCACTTTTACTCACAGTAAAAGGCACAGTAGAAGCGTTTTATCGTTAAGCTTTAGCGCAAAGAGCAGGATCATAAAATGAGTAAAGGCTAGCCGTGGGAACCCTAGCTAGCCTTAAATAGCAAACACCATTCCCCTTATATTATTGTTTTCGAACTAGTTTATCCGCAAGATAGTCAGCTAATTCAGCAAGAGGGATGTGAGTCATAACACCATCTTTGCGGCACTTAACTGACACACACTTCTCGGCTTCTTCCTTATCCCCAACCGTTAAGATGTAAGGCACTTTTTGCTTGTGAAAGCGTTTCATTTTGCGGGCAACTGAGTTTTGACTGATATCAACCAACACTCGCATGTCTCGTGCTAAACATAGTGCGGCTAACTGACGGACAAATTGGCTGTTTGACTCATTCACTGAGGCAATAGCAACAGGCACAGGATGCAACCAATCCGGCAGGTTACCCTGTGAGACTTCCAAGAGAATCCCCAGCCAACGCTCGATAGATCCATACATAGCTTGGTGCATAATCACTGGCCGTTCGAATTCACCTTGCTCGTTTGTGTACTGAACATCGAATCTTTCAGGCAAATTAAAATCAAACTGGATAGTGCCACACTGCCAGCATCGGCCCATAGAATCTGTCAGTGACAGTTCAATTTTAGGACCATAGAAAGCCCCTTCACCAGCTTGATACTCGGCATCAAAGCCCTCACTATAGCAGGCTGAATCCAATAGCTTTTGTGCTCGGCACCATTGCTCATCGCTGCCTAATGCCTTCTCAGGTTTAGTCGATATTTTTACGTCTAAATTATGGTAGCCGTAATCACCATAAACCTGCTTTGCACGCTGGAGAAAACCACGTATCTCCTCCTCTGCCTGAGACCAACAGCAAAAAACATGGGCATCATCCTGAGTGAACTGGCGTGCGCGCAGGCAACCATTTAACGAGCCTGAGGATTCATTACGGTGCACCAAGCCAAACTCAAATAGTCGCAGTGGCAAATCTCTATGGCTATGTACCCCGCGCTTAAACAGCAAAATATGGGCAGGACAAGACATGGGTTTTAACACATATTCATCCATGTTTTCCTTTCCGCCACCGAAAAACATGTTCTCTGCAAACATGTCCATATGCCCAGACGTTTGCCATAACTCCTTCTTCATAAAAACAGGCGTGTTCACTTCCTCAAAACCATTTCGGCGATACACGCGCCTCATGTGCTCTTGAATGTCTCGGAATAACGCCCAGCCATTCGGGTGCCAAAAAATCATACCCGGCGCCTGTGGTTCAGAGTGAAACAGGTCAAGTTGTTCTGCAATTTCGCGATGTGTTTTCATCATTCTCTCCCGAGCTAAATCTGAGTAAAACTTGAGTTAAATCTGAGCGAAATACAAAACCAAGGTATAAAAAAACCCTCTGGCGATATCGCTCAGAGGGTTTTTTTAAAGACGCAAAAAACTACCCCCCGAGAATTCTCGTGGTGGTAGTGGTGGTGTTAATTGCGCTTACGTATATTTTGTTCATGGGCCAGTAATAACAAATCATCCCTATCGCGGCAAGCATTTTGTTTAGAAATTCCACAGTACCGCGTTAGCTTCTAGTCACTAACACACTGCGTTTAAACTCAGACAGCCCCGGCCACAAGTCATTATTTAAAATACATTTTTGTGATAAAACGCATTGATTAAACCGTATAGAGCGGGTTAAAGTGTGACCACTAAGTAAAAAGTGTGACCACTTAAGGAAAATGCAGGGCAAACTCGAACTCCATCATCGAGCACGCCATTTAGGGAAGAAGAAGCAAATCAGTTATCTGCCTCCCCTCTTAAAAGCCACCTCTGTCACCCAGCTAAATCAGCACAGGGTAAGCCTGTGTAAGTAATGGAATTAACGATCCCTTTTTACGGCAAGGATGTAAATGGCAGATTTTACTAACAATATTTTATCGGTAGTGATCATCCTCTCCAGCATGTTTGTCACGATTGGAGTGATGTATACGCGGAGCAAAGACGGGCGCTTAAACTTCCCCTCGTGGACAGAAACCAAACCCATAGAACAAGCGCAGCGCCAAGCACACTTGTTAAGAGAACGGGTCAGCCAATGGTTAACCAAAGCCACAGGGACACCAGTATCATCAACCCCAGTCCTAGTACTCCCCGGCTGGTATGTCACAAGTCAATCAAAACCACCGTTCCCGATCCTTAACCACAAACAATTAGTCAGCACCATCCCAACACTCAAAACCCAAGCACTTACCCAGCAACAGGTCGACACCATCATCTACCAAGTCGCCCAAAGATGCCTAAGTAAAAGCAATTAAGAGTTTGTCTTATAACAGAATTTTTTAAATTAAATAAATAGGCATTAAGTAATAAAAAGCAATAAAATATTAGCGTATAACCTAAACTACAAATAAATATTAAACTTCATTAAAAATAAAAATGGAAATTATGAAGCGCATACTTTATTCAATAAACCAATTGACCTATTACGATAAAACACGATAGCAAACCAACAAAAAATGTAAAACAAAAAAATTAACATAAAGAACGCGATTTTAACGAATAATTATTAAAGCATAGAATACAGAATTATGTAAAGCCTCAATCAAGAGGCTTAAAAATTTTAATTTAAACGAAACTAGCATCCTATTAAATTAGTATTTCCCTGTCAGACCTTGATATTTAAATACAGAAAATCCTACTTTTAGGATAAAAATCTTACTTTAACGTCCACTAAATTACAGAGGAGGGTAATCACCCATTTCTATTTTAAAAATCAAATATATGTGCTATAAATCATAATCCTTTAATAAATCAAGAGTTATTCGATATGCTACATGGATTCCCAAATCAGATTAACACTTTTTCCAAAGTGGCAAAGGCAGTGAAAGTATTTAGACATGCGCAACATATTCAGTTGAATCTTAAAAGTGACAGCTCTATCGGTGAATTACTACTCAAAGAAGAAATTATTGGCTACAGAGACAAAAAACTAACTATCGAAGAGTATTTACAAAAACAAAGAGAGAAAAAAGCTAGTAACCGCTCATATGAAGCAAGTGCCCGTGGAATCAGAGAACTATTAGTCCATCTGAAATTCCTTGAGCATAAAAACGGGCAATATTTTTGTACAGAATATATTAATTTTGAGCTTTTTGATTTTAAAAAAAACTTAGTTTCTGATGTTCATAAAAAAAATTGGAAGAAAATACTTTCAAACATTTCGTTAGGAGAGTTTGGATTCCATCCTTATAAGGTACTTTTAAAACTAGTCGAAAAAAATCCTGGTTTGAATCGGAAATTTTCTTGCTTATGTTTAGAAACAATAGACGACTCTGAAGAAGAGTTATCTAGAGTTTGTGATTTAATTAAAAAAGCAGAGGAAATTTATAAGAATCACTCAAAAAAAAGAAAGCTAGAAGAAATTATTGCAGAACTAGTTAATGACTCACCAAATAATATTAACAATGCTATCAAGATTCTCCCATCATTTGCAGAGCAAGCAGGCGACATAGTAATAGAAAAAAATAACAAACTATTTTTAAAAGAAAAAAATCATCAAACTACCAATAAGGAAAGTGCAAAATTATTCCTAAAAAATCAGAAAAAATCTTCACGAAAGGTTTCTGCAAATGAAATTGCAAATGCAGGAACCTTATATAACGAGGGTGACATAGATTATGTAATAATGGATGAAAATCATGCTGAAAATATGCGAGAAACTCTATCATTAAGAGCTGACAGGCTAAAAAGGCATAATATTATCGTAAAAATCATAGCGAAAATTTTAGAAAATAAAGGCTTCACATTATATGAGTCCCCTTATGATTGCTTAGCAAGAAGAGAAAATGACGCTATTATTTTTGAAGTAAAATCACTAAACGGATACATGGGAGATGAGGTATCTCAGGTAAGAGCAGCCTTAGCGCAGTTGAAATACTATGAAGAGTTCAGCGACTTACAAGGGGCAAAAAAAGTTACATTAGTCGCAGTTTTTGAAGTAAAGATATCAGAAGAGCACGAAAATTGGTTATCGAAACATGGAATAAAATGTCATACTCACAATGACTTAGATGAAATGTTTGCGAATTAGCTTTTCTCACCGATGATAATCAGCAGAGGCTGTTCATAATTTTGTATAAGCTTTACAGATACATGCACATCAATGATGATGTGAATGCATCCAGAATCATGAACAGCCACAATCTTCTAGTACATCTAAGCTAAAAAAATTTCATAGCTCTAACCAAGCAATTAAATAATATTTTTAAACATCATCCAGCCTCTTATTGGCTATTTCAATGTAATCAGGATTTAACTCAAATCCAATAAAATTGCGATTAAGCTTTTTGGCGGCAACACACTCTGAACCACTTCCCGCAAATGGAATAACTACCAGATCACCTTCATTAGAAAAGTGCTTAATTATTCTCTCTGAAATTGATAGAGGTTTCTGCGTAGGATGATCGACTTTCTCATTTTCAAATCGTTTACCAGCTAAAGTTGGAAAACTCCAAACGTCACCAGCCATCCTCCCATCCGGATGAGGAGTCCATACTTTCCCATTTTTAGTTATCTTGTTTTTTAGCCTTTCTTCGCTCTTATATGGCTCTCTGATTATATGATAAGTGTATTTATTAGTTTTTGAAAACCATAGTAAAGGTTCATAGTGTGCTTGTAGTGTGTTTTTATATCCAGAGAATCCATTCTCATAGTACCAAATTATTTGTCTACGATATTCGAGTCCGATTTCAATCATATGGCACTGCAACCAACAAAGATGGTGATGTATGCCGTATACGAATATGCTACCATCATCTTTTAATACACGCTTACACTCGTTTAGCCATTCTTTACTCCAAGGCAACCAAACATCTTTCTTTTTACTTTCGTTCCACGTTCCGAAATTTTTATTTAAGTTATATGGTGGGTCAGCAACTATAAGACTTACAGCGTTATCAGGTAGTTTTTTTAACCCTTCAATACAATCGATATTGAGAATTAAATTAGTATTATTTCTTAGCATTTTGCAAAATCAGTATGTATTGATTATGAATATTAGGAACATAAGCGTAGGGGTATCCATAAGGGAAAATTCTCTTATGCCTTTGATAAAGAACTTTCAACCCACGAATTTCCAGACCTACAAAGTCCAGCTTTCTAGCTAAGTCAGAATGAAACATTATGTATTTTGACTTATCACGAAAATCGCTAACTATGACTGCCATGTATTTTTGTGGCTTTAATACCCGAGCACACTTAGACAATATTCCAGTTAGTTCATCTAAGAATGTATCATAATCATCAATATTTCCTAAATCATTTTCATCATCACTATATTTTGTATCCAGTGAGTGCTTTTTTCTTTCCTGTTTTACTTTATGATCTTCTTTATGAAGAATGTTCCAGTATGGAGGGCTGGTAACAACAAAATCAACACTATTATCTTCAAGTGTATCTAGAACTTCTCGTGAGTCACCTTGTAAAACTACTTGCTCGGATTTATTTGAGCTGTCTACCAACTCTGTTTCCATTCTCTCTTTCGATAGTTCTGCATACTTTGGATTAAGCTCTATACCAATGCCACGCCTACGCTCCGTCGCACAAGCTTTGAGTGTCGAACCTATACCTAAAAATGGATCAAGTACAACCTGATTTTCTTTTGTAAAAAATCTGATAAGCCTTGCTACATCAGTAAATGAGAATGGAGCAGGGTGCTGTTTTTCAATTTTTACATCAGGATGCTTTGCACCAAGACCTTTCTGATTCCAAACAGAAATAGTTTCTGGAATCCATTCACTGGATGTCAGATCATTCAACTTGTTGCGAGGATCATATTTGCCTTTTTTTGTATTCGATACTTCTTCGACTATTTCGTCTTTATCAAATTCTTCAGCCATTATTTTCGTTTTCTTCATTAGTAATTGATTGGGCTTTAACGTCATGATTTTTCAGTAGTTCGCTTGCACTCAAAAGAAACCACTCCTTTAAAGTTAAACCTCGAATAGCCAGTTCTCCATATAACTGCTTTTTCAAACTAGGGTCGATTTGCAAGACAACTCTTCCACTCTTTCCAATGCTCATGCTGTCTAAATATCCAGTAGTGATTATGTGCCTTATGTTACATATGTCACCAGTGAAAGCAAAGCTGTTTATTTCAATTTTATTCGAACCGATTGAAATAACGCGAACGCAAGCAAGCGGGAACGGGATAGGCATAACTATTCGCTCAATTGTTACACCTGTGACCTTCTAAAATTCAGATGCCTTCAAAAGTTAGGACAAGCATAACCCTTCACTCAATGGTTAGACCAAAACTGGCATTGTTACACTAGTGACCTTCTAAAACAGGATGTTTTAGTAGAGCCTACAGGGATGTATCCACGGCGTGTCACTGGTGTAACAGTACTAAAGCCTGCGGCAGGCAATTAGGAAATGCCGTTGCCAAAAGCCATACAAAAGTAACTTCGCACCACTCAATTCAGCAGAAACCAATTCTTCTGAAACCCATTCAGGTAAACACAACTCCCCCCAAATTGCAGGCAATAAAAAAGCGAACCGCTAAGGGTTCGCTTTTCATCAAACGTTAGAACTGAATAACGTACTATTCAGCCCTTACTCGTAGTCTTCCATCGGTGCACAACTACACATTAGGTTGCGGTCACCATAGACATCATCAATACGATTCACGGTTGGCCAGAACTTGTTAGTGCGTACTGCTGCACTTGGGAACACGGCTACTTCGCGGCTGTATGGACGCGTATCAAACTCTGGGTCCATAATATCGGCCATAGTGTGTGGTGCGTTGTGCAGCGGGTTGTTGTCCACTGGCCATTCGCCCGATTCCACTTTGGCGATTTCAGCGCGGATTGACACCATAGCGTCGATGAAACGATCGAGTTCCACCTTAGATTCAGATTCCGTCGGCTCAATCATCAGGGTTCCCGCAACAGGGAAGCTCATGGTT
The DNA here is from genome assembly GCF_031932065.1 of Shewanella scandinavica. Lineage (NCBI taxonomy): Bacteria > Pseudomonadati > Pseudomonadota > Gammaproteobacteria > Alteromonadales > Shewanellaceae > Shewanella > Shewanella scandinavica. Next base: position 246,868 of record NZ_JAUOES010000004.1, on the reverse strand, counting down.
GGTGCGTGGAAACCGTAGTCATTCAAACGCTTAGCGATATCCATTTCGGTCACACCTGAGGCTTCTTTCAGTGGACGTAAGTCGATAATACATTCGTGCGCCACGCGATCGTTACGGCCACGGAACAATACTGGGTAGTGTTCAGACAGCTTCTTCATCACGTAGTTAGCGTTTAACAGCGCAGTTTGGGTCGACTTTTTCAGGCCTTGAGAGCCTAACAGCTTAATGTACATCCAACTGATAGGCAGAATGCCCGCGCTACCATAAGGTGCGGCTGATACAGCGCCGTTGTGATCACTTTCACGGCCCGGTTTCACCACAACGTGACCGGCAACGAACGGCGCTAAGTGGGCTTTCACGCCGATTGGGCCCATACCTGGACCACCGCCGCCGTGTGGAATCGCGAAGGTTTTGTGCAGGTTGAGGTGTGATACGTCGGCACCGATAAAGCCAGGAGACGTTAAACCGACCTGAGCGTTCATGTTAGCGCCGTCTAAGTACACTTGACCGCCGTGCTGATGCACTATGTTGCAGATTTCGCGGATAGATTCTTCATACACACCGTGGGTCGATGGGTAAGTGATCATGATGCAAGACAGGTTTTCAGCCACTTCGGCAGCTTTCGTCTTCAGATCTTCTAAATCGACGTTACCTTGCTTATCACACGCCGTCACCACCACTTGCATACCGGCTAATTGTGCCGATGCTGGGTTAGTACCGTGGGCAGATTGCGGGATCAAACAGATGTTTCTGTGCGCATCGCCGCGTGACTCATGGTATTTCTTGATGGCTAACAAGCCAGCGTATTCACCTTGAGCGCCAGAGTTAGGTTGGATACACACAGCGTCGTAGCCTGTGATGTTCACTAACCAAGTCGACAACTCTTCAATCAACTGAGTAAAGCCTTTAGCTTGATCCAGTGGGCTGAATGGGTGCATGTTGGCAAATTCTGGCCAGCTCACAGGGAGCATTTCAACCGCTGCGTTTAACTTCATGGTGCATGAGCCCAGTGAAATCATCGAGTAGTTAAGTGCTAAGTCTTTGCTTTCGAGACGTTTGATATAACGCATCATCTCGGTTTCGCTTTGATAGCGATTGAAGGTTGGGTGGCTTAAAATCGCATCTTGGCGCACGAGTGCAGCCGGAATCGATTGGCTACCTTGGCTCACGATTTGCGCGTCTAACGCGGCAACATCTAAACCATGGCCAGCGCCTAAGATCACATCGAACAAGGCGTCGATATCTGTGCGCAACGTGGTTTCGTCTAAGCTCACGCCCACAATACCATCGGCATCGAAACGTAGGTTCATTTCAGCAGCCAGTGCACGTGCATTAACAGCAGCAACATCTAAGCCTTTGATGCTGATGGTATCAAACCAAGTGCTGTTGACTAAGCTCACGCCCTTCGCTTGTAAACCAGCCGCTAAGATATCGGCGAAACGGTTAATGCGTGACGCGATGGTTTTCAGGCCATCTGGACCGTGGAATACAGCGTAGAAAGACGCCATGTTCGCTAATAAAATTTGTGCAGTACAAATGTTTGAGTTGGCTTTTTCGCGGCGGATATGTTGCTCGCGAGTTTGCATCGCCATACGCAGTGCGCGGTTACCACGGGCGTCTTTTGACACACCAATGATACGGCCAGGCATAGAACGTTTGTGCTCGTCACGGGCAACGAAGAAGGCCGCGTGTGGACCACCAAAGCCCATTGGCACGCCAAAACGCTGTGCACTACCAAATACCACATCGGCGCCCATAGAGCCCGGTGATTTCAGTAATACCAACGACATAATGTCGGCGGCGACAGTCACAATCACATTCTTCGCACGCAGAGTTGCGAATAATTCGGTGAAGTCAGTGATTTGACCGAAACGGTTAGTATATTGGAACAAAGCACCAAACAGCTCGTAGTTAACGGCTTCGCTTGCAGGGCCAACCACCACTTCAAAACCAAAACACTCAGCGCGGGTTTTCACTACGTCTAAGGTTTGCGGGAACACATCATCGGCAACGAAGAAGATATTGGCTTTTTTCGCTTTAGAAACGCGCTTTGCCAGCGCCATCGCTTCGGCAGCAGCTGTTGCTTCATCTAACAAAGAAGCAGAAGCCAAATCTAAACCCGTTAAGTCCATCGACACTTGTTGGAAGTTTAGAATGGCTTCTAAACGACCTTGGGCGATTTCTGGCTGATATGGCGTGTAAGCCGTGTACCAACCTGGGTTTTCAAATACGTTACGCAGGATCACGTTTGGCACTTGAGTGCCGTAGTAACCCATACCTATGTAGCTCTTAAATACTTGGTTTTGGTCCGCTAAACCACGAATGTAGGCAATGCCTTCGGCTTCGCCGCAGGAATCACCAATGCTCAGGTCTTGGCTTAAACGGATCGACTCAGGCACGATTTGCGCGGTCAGATCGTCCAGAGACTCAGCACCAACATAGTTCAGCATGGCTTGCTGTTGGCTGCTATCAGGGCCGATATGACGACGTAAGAATAAATCGTGCTGTTCTAACTGAGTGAGGGTTTGCTTGGTCATGATAAACCTTGTTCCAGATTTGCCGTAATTCAGAACTGTAGGGTACTGATTAACGGGCTGTTGTTATGTCAATCTTGCGCTAAAACAAACGAAGCCCCTCAGGGCTTCGTTAGCGTCGACGATTAATCTTCGTCGATTACAGCTTGGTAGCCTTCGGCATCCAGCAGGGCGTCGACTTCTGATTCGTCAGAAGGCATTACGCGGAAGAACCAGCCTTCGCCGTAAGCGCTGCTGTTAACGAGTTCTGGAGAATCTTCCAGCGCTTCGTTCACGGCAATCACTTCGCCAGAAATAGGGGCATAAATATCAGACGCCGCTTTTACTGATTCAGCTACAGCACAGTCTTCACCCGCAGTCACAGTGTCGCCAACTTCTGGGAGTTCAACGAAAACCATGTCACCCAACAGCTCTTGGGCGTGCTCAGTGATACCTACTGTGTAGCTGCCGTCTTCTTCCTTGCGGATCCATTCGTGTGAAGAGGCGTATTTCAGTTCTGTCGGAATATTGCTCATTGTTCTTGTTCCTTGTTCCGTTTTTTTAAAATGCTTGTTTACCGTTGCGCACAAAGTTTGGCGCCACTACTCTAACAGCCACACGTTTTTTACGCATTTCGACTTCCGCCGTATCCCCAATCGAGTTAGGAACACGCGCCATCGCAATAGAATAGCCCAATGTTGGCGAGAAAGTACCGCTGGTAATCACGCCTTGGTGCTCAACACCGGCTGAGTCGGTGAAAAATACTGGCATATCATGGCGTAACACGCCCTTTTCTTCCATCACTAGACCAACAAGTTTGTCGGTTCCGGCATCGCGAAGTGTTTCGAGGGCTTTACGGCCGATAAAGTCACGGTCGCTTGGTTCCCATGCTATGGTCCAGCCCATGTTGGCGGCCAATGGGTTGATGGTTTCGTCCATGTCTAAGCCGTAGAGATTCATACCGGCTTCGAGACGCAGTGTGTCACGGGCACCGAGACCACAAGGTTTAACACCTTGATCTAACAATGCTTGCCACATAGCTTGGGCTTCGTCTTCTGGGACGATAATTTCGTAGCCCGCTTCGCCTGTGTAACCCGTTGTCGCAATAAACAGAGAACCGGCTTGCTTACCGAAGAAAGGTTTCATGCCTTCGATGGCGGCGTTTTGATCGCTACTGAACACGGCAGCGGCTTTCGCTTTAGCGTTAGGACCTTGAACGGCGATCATCGCCAGTTCTGGACGCTCAGTCACAGTGACATCAAAACCTTGGGATTGCTTGGCGATCCAAGCGAGATCTTTTTCGCGGGTCGCTGAGTTCACTACCACGCGGTAGTTAGTGTCAGTGAGATAGTAAGTGATGAGGTCGTCGATGACGCCAGCATTTTCGTCTAACATGCCGCCGTATAAGGCTTTACCTGGAACTTTAAGCTTAGCCACATCGTTTGCCAGCAACTTACGCAGAAATGCACAAGCGTCGTTCCCAATCACATCAACCACAGTCATGTGGGAAACGTCGAACATACCCGCGTCTTGACGCACGGCATTGTGTTCTTCGATTTGTGAACCATAGTTGAGAGGCATGTCCCAACCGTGGAAGTCGACCATCTTAGCGTTTGATTCTAAGTGCTTGTTAAACAGAATAGTTTTGTTAGCCATTGTTATCCCTTTTTTGCGGCCTTTTTCAGGTCTCTGCCTAGTGTAGGGTGTAGATACTAGGGTCTAAAATGCGGCGAAATTATACCTTGCGTCACAAATTTGTATACAGGAGATTTTTCTAATCCGAAGTCAGTGTCATTAGATTTTCTCATCTTTAACATGTAATTTTTTTACATGCGAAGACCAGATTTGCGCAGCTTGCAGTCAATATGCTGATATTAGCGGCAATTCTGATCACATTAGCGCAACCGAGGCTAACGACATAACTTAGGCAGCGCCGACTTATTGCCCATGGCCTGTTGTATGAACACTGTTTTCAGCCCAGCGACATTATCAACCAGATTTAAGCCCAGATCGCGGATCGCTTTTTTAATCGGATTCGTCCCTTCGAATAAGCGTTTAAAGCCTTCCATCGCCGCAATCATCTCCATTGCATCGGCTTTACGCCAACGTTCCAGCGCGCGCAGCTGGGCATAATCGCCGATATCTTTACCCGCTTGCTGTAATTCACTGATGACTTCGATGATGCTGGCCGCATCTAAAAAGCCAAGGTTCACCCCTTGGCCCGCCAGCGGATGGATAGTGTGGGCGGCATCGCCTGCCAACACTAAACGGTGGCGGGCAAAATGGCGGGCGTAGCGCATCCGTAATGGAAAGGCTTGGCGCTCGCTTTCCAGCTGGCAAATCCCCAAACGACCGTCGAAAGCCGCGGTTAAATTGCGCTCGAATTGCACTTTGTCCATCGCCAATAATTCATTGGCGCGCTCGGGCGGCACCGACCAGACGATGGAGCAGAGATGATCTTCATACAGGGGTAAAAATGCTAACGGGCCGTCCTTTAAAAACACTTGGCGGGCGGTGGCAAGGTGCGGCATTTCGGTGCGGATCGTCGCGACGATTGCGTGGTGGCCGTAATCCCAAAATGTCAGCGGGATCTTGCATTGCTCGCGCACCCAAGAGTTGGCGCCATCGGCGGCGATCACCAAGGCGGCACTTACGTTGTCGCCATTGGCGAGGGTCAGCCAAGCTTCGCGCTCACCAAAGGCAATGCGTTCTAAGCGTTGGTTTTGGATATGGGTAATGTTGTCAAACTCAGCGACCCGTTTGGCCAGCGCAAAGCTAATGGCATCGTTTTCGATAATCGCGCCGAGACTGGTTTCGCTGATGCTGTTGGCATCAAAGGCAATTTTGCCGAAACCGTCTTTATCCCACACTGCCATTTTTTGATAAGGCGTAGCGCGGGAAGTATCTAAATAAGCCCATGCCCCTAAGTTTTCTAACAAGCGCTGACTCGCCTTATTGATGGCGCTCACTCGCAGGCGCGGCTCGCCGACAACGGCATCCGTGTGGCCCGCATCGATAACGACGACATTCAGATCGGCCTGCGCCAATCCAATCGCGGTGGCGAGTCCCACCATGCCGCCACCCACAATGGCGATGTCATAGGCTTGTGAACTTAACATGGGTACATCCTTTTCGCGTTGCGATACCAGTAATGAAAAGCGGGTTATTTCCAGCCCATCGCCTTTTGAGCAACGGGGGTTTTAAGTGGCGGAAACCAAGATAATAAGCGCAAGCCTAAGTTACGACCCAGCGCCATCGGCCAGTATTGGTTTGAAAAGCCACGGACTAAAAATTCGATATTGCGGATAGTGCTGTTTCTGTCGTGCTCGCGGGCATTAAGGTACGCATGGGTCACGGCGGCGGAGCCGATATCATCCCCCTGCGCTAGCGCCGTTTTGAGCACCTCAAGCAAGCTTACTACATCCCGCAGCCCTAAATTAAAGCCTTGCCCCGCAATAGGATGCAGTGTCTGCGCGGCATTACCGATAAACACACATCTGTGATGGATTGGCCTTGGCATATACGACAAATTAAGCGGATACGCATGGCGCGCGCTGACATCGATAAACGTGCCAGCACGATAACCAAAGGCCTGTTGCAGCGCCGCTAAAAACTCGGCCTTAGGTGCGTCTTGCATCTGTTTAGCCCGCGCATCATCGAGCGCCCACACCAGGGATAAACGAGGTTGACCTTGGCTATCGGCCATAGGCAATAAAGCTAAGGGACCTGTCTCGGTAAAACGCTCATAGGCCCAATGTTTGTGAGGCCTATTGGTTGGCAAATCGGCGGTTTGAATATTGGCGATAATCGCGGTTTGCTCAAAAGCCACTTGGGTCACGGGCAAAGCAAAACTGCTGCGCACTTTGGATTGCAGACCATCGGCGGCGACCACGAGTTTTGCTTGAAGGCGCTCGCCCGTGTCGAGCACTAAGGTGTGGCCTTCTATGGCGGGTTCCACTTGGGCAAGCTTGGCGGGGCAATAGAGTTTTACCTCGCTCTTGTTCAGCTCGTTAAATAACACTTGGCCGACACGCTCAAGCTCGACCACTTGGCCTAAGGCATCTAAATGAAACTGCGCGGCATTGAGTTCTGTCATGCCAAAGTGGCCGCGATCCGATACATGGATATTTTCAATCGCCGTGCCCAAATGGGCTAGCTTTGGCCAGAGGCCTAAACGGGATAATTCGAAAATAGAGCCGTGGGCGATAGCGATGGAGCGAGCATCGAATCCGGGGTGTTGTTTATCGGGAAGATGCGCCTCGATTAAGGCGATAGAAAGCGGCCTAGCTGCAGATAAAGAAAGACGCGCGAGAGCCAACGCGAGCGTCGCCCCCGCCATCGCACCGCCTACAATCGCGATGTCGACGTGTTGAACTGAAGTATCCATGTGATTTGTGGCCGTCATGGGGATCTCATTCAAGCTTTGGCATGGCACTAAGGCATGTAAACATAAGAGATGTAAACATCAGTGCTATGCACTCAAAAACACCAGTGCTATGGATTCAAAGGCAGGTTTGCCCGCCTTTGATATCAAATGAAGCCACTACTGCGTTAACTTATTAAGCATTTAACCTAAGCACTAAACCTAAGCGCTAAACAATCGCGGTAAATTAATGCACCACCGCAGTATCGTCAGTCTCGCCAAGCGGGATCTCAGGACCAAACTCCGAGTAACACATAATGGCGGCAATGCGCACAAACTCGAGTAGTTCAGTGTAAGCGGCTTCGGATTCTTCATCGTCGGCAACATCAAATTCCACTTGGGCAATTTCTGCCAAATCTTTGATCACTTCACGCACTTCTGCCGAGGCTTGATTCAGTTTCGGCTGAATAATTGCCATGCCAGTCAAAAAGCTTTGGGTCCAAAGGGACAAGGCTTCAACACGTTGGCTGAGCGGCTCTTCTTCTTCGGGCAACAGCGGCATGAAACCAAATTCAAAATCCACTAAACGCGCGACTGAATCATTAAACAAATCACACACTAATTGATGCAACTGCGCTGGCAAAGGTTGACCATCGTTCATCAAGTCAAATAAAGGCTTGATCCAAGTGTCGCCAGTTTGCGCTACACCACCGCAAATTAAACCGACTAAAGCACCGTGAACTTCTACCGGATGTTGGCCGATTTCAGCTGCATCTAAGGCGAGTTTTAAGCTGTCGATACGTAACGAAGGAGGGGTTGCCATATCAGATCCCAATAAGATTTTTCCAGCAGCAATGCTAGCAGAGATAAAGACTTGAACCAATACTGAATCCCAATAATGGCGAAATCGGCCACACCCTGATAAAAAATTATCCAACTGCTCACACAAACAGCAAACAAAGCCGTCAAAGACCAATCCAATTGCGGCTTACCTTGCACTTTTAATATCAGCCCTATATAGTCCGCCCTAAGAGGCTAACGAAAGGATCACCCGCGACATGAGTAACAGTGCTGTTGAAATTACCCTACTTGGGCGCACCTACTCTATCGCTTGCCCGAAAGGTCAAGAGGATGCTTTACGTACGGTGGCATTGGGAGTTGAACAACAACTCACAGCGTTAAAAACCCGCACCAATAGCCTAAGCCGCGAAGAAATTGCCATCATGGCGGCGCTGAATATTGGACACGAGTTGTTCCAAGAAAAGCAAAAAAATAAGCATTATATGCAACAGATGGACGACAGGATCAGCTTGCTGCAGTCGACCCTCGAGAATGCCTTAGTTGAGCGTTCAACTAAATAGATTTAAACTGTGCGCCTTGGCAATTAGGTCAATTAACGCACAGTGAATGGCTAAACTGGATTATACTCATAGGCCAATGTTTTAGCGATTCAATACCGTTTTTGCTCCCTGGGATGCATGCCAACTGGTAATGTCCCTGTGCCGATAATTTTTATCTCAGGGTGAATGCTTTACTGACATTGTGCATGCTCGGCTTGTACCGAGAAGCCTTAGGAGGTAATCATTTACCCGCCTTGAACCTACGGTTCAAGGGCTACACCGGTAGCGGCATTCTGGGGAGCATCTTAATTTATGCCTACATCCTCCAAACTTTCTCATTTGAACACCAAAAGCGATACGGCGCGCCTTGCCGTAGAGGTTGCTGCTGTTGGTGAAATGACTGATATCGCCAGCCATGCGGCAAATATCGCCATTCATACAAAAGAAAACCGCAATCAGTTACGCAAGAATATTCGCATCGCCCGCAAATCTCTTTCAGAAACCGAGCAAACCCAAGCAAGCTTAAGCGCCAGCCAACGCATGCTGGATAAACTGCAAGCCAACAAAGCGCAACATGTGGCGCTTTATCTCACCCACGATGGCGAACTCGCCACGCCGCCGCTGATCGCTGCGCTGTGGCAATTGGGCATTCATACCTATCTGCCAAGGTTGCATCCCTTCAATGCTGGGCAACTGTTATTCCTGCATTACAGTGCTGACACGCCGATGCAGGCGAATCAATTCGGCATCTTAGAACCTAAGTTAGATGTGCGCGCCATTATCCCAGTAACAGAGCTAGATGTGGTTATCACGCCCTTAGTGGCGTTTGATTTAATGGGGAATCGCATGGGCATGGGTGGCGGCTATTACGATAGGACACTGGCGAACTGGCAGCTTAAAGGTAAACCTTTGCCTATGGGTTACGCCCACGACTGTCAGCAAGTTGTGAGTTTACCCTGCGAGCATTGGGATGTGCCTTTGCCATTCATCATCACCCCAAGTCGCGTACTGACGTTTTAAGCCATTAGCTGTTGCTCGAAAAATCAAATAACTATTTTAACTGGCGACCGCCATCGACATTATGGCAACGACCGGTGACGTAACGGCTATTAAGCAGGTAGTCCACGAGTTCAATAATCTCCTCATTCCCCGCCTCTTTCGGCAACAGCGCTTTGGCTAAGGTTTTTTGCTGATAGACGGCGTCATCTCCCGCATTAAATAGGATCATCGCTGGTGCAATCGAATTGACTTTCACCTCGGGCGCGAATTTGGCGGCAAAGGATAGCGTCATATTGTGCAGCGCGGCTTTACTGGCGGCATAGGCTATGTGCTTCTGACTGCCCTTCTCTGCCACGTAATCGGTAATATGAATCACATCACTGCCGCCGATTTCATCGCCAGCAGCGGCACGTAGCTGCGCCTCTAAGGCCAAGTTCAACTGATAGGGCACGCTCACATGCACTTGCATCATCCGCTGCAGCACTTGGCTCGGTGTAAAAGTGGGACTCTTTAAAGGCTCATTCTTTGTAAGAACAGGATCTGGCAGCCAGTCCGAAGCATTGTGAATAATGGCGCGAACTTGGGGCAGTTGAGTTAACTCATCAATTAAGGATTGCACTTGGGTATCGTCATAAAAATCGCAGGGATACAGAGTCGCACCTAAAGCGTTCAGCTCATCAATGCTATCGTAATGGCTGCGATAAGTACCAATCACCTGCTGACCTTGGGCGAGAAAATGTTTGGCTAAAGCGTAACCTATGCGTTTACCCACGCCTGTGATTATGATGGGAGATGTCATACCTATCCTTTTGAGTCGTTATTTGTCAGGCTTTACCTTGTTCACTTAAAGGTAAGCTGATGAATAACCAAGATGTTACTGTACTCATTTGAATTTAACCTAACAAAAAGCCAAATGAGGCGCGGATTCAATTTAAAATCAGCGTTGATTTAAAATCAGCTGCGATCTAAAACCCTTTATTCTGCGTATAGGCTAGAAGAAAACCAAGCTTAAGTGCGCAAGCCAAGAGCTTAGACCAAGTATTGTGATCAAGTCATCAGAGGTGGTACCGATGGAACTGCGGATTTTTTATGATGGTAACTGTCCATTATGTAGCGCCGAAATGCGTCAACTGAAAGCACGCGATCCAAACAACTTGATTGCGCTTGAAGATTTAAATGCATCCGACTTTAGTGAACGTTTCAGCCATATCGATAAAGACTACGCCAATACTATTCTTCACGGTGAAACCGCAACGGGCGAAGTGTTACTCGGGTTAGATGTCACCTGTAAAGCGTGGGCACTGACAGGGACGCGCGCTTGGATCCAACTGTTACGCCTGCCCGTGATTAAAACTGTGGCCGATTGGTGCTATCTCAGATTCGCAAAACACAGATATCGCATCTCCTATCTACTAACGGGCAAAGCCCGCTGCGACGATAACTGCCAAATTCCCACCAGGCGACGCTGATCGATTGAGTTAAATTGAGCAAGTGTAAAACTGAGGCATAAAAAAACGGAGCTCAATGGCTCCGTTTTTTAATTCGTCATAATCTAAAAAGATTATCCGAAAGATTATTTAACGAAATCAACGCCTAGTTTGATATCGCCTTTCAGCGTATCTAACATAGAATCACGAGCGTTAGCTTCGAATGCACTCACTTCACCGTAAGGCAGTACTTTTTCAATACCGTTTTTGCCTAACAGCACAGGTTGTGCGAAGAATTCTGCGTGCTCGCTGCCGCCGTCAACATAGGCGCATTCAACGATGTTAGCTTCGCCTTGCAGACCACGAACCAAAGACAGACCGAAACGGCAAGCCGCTTGACCCATAGACAGAGTCGCGCTTCCGCCACCGGCTTTAGCTTCAACCACTTCTGTACCCGCGTTTTGGATGCGAGTAGTCAGACTTGCCACTTCTTCGTCAGTGAAAGTCACGCCTTCAACTTGAGACAGTAATGGCAGAATGGTCACGCCGCTGTGGCCGCCGATCACATTGACTTTAACGTCAGCAACATTCAGGCCTTTTAATTCGGCGATGAAGGTTTCAGAACGGATCACGTCTAATGTCGTGATACCGAACAGACGGTTCTTATCGTAAACACCCGCTTTTTTCATCACTTCTGCTGCGATAGCGACAGTCGTGTTGACTGGGTTAGTGATAATGCCAACCAAAGCCGTAGGGCAAGTTGCCGCTACTTTTTCGATCAGGTTGCGAACGATACCGGCATTGATATTGAACAGATCTGAACGATCCATACCAGGCTTACGCGCAACACCAGCAGAAATTAGAACAACGTCAGCACCCACGAGGGCAGGCGTTGGATCTTCACCAGCAAAACCTTTGATTTCAACAGCAGTAGGGATGTGGCTCAAGTCAACCGCAACACCCGGAGTAACCGGTGCGATATCATATAGAGACAAATGTGAACCCGCAGGCAGTTGAGTTTTTAACAGTAGGGCAAGAGCCTGGCCGATACCACCAGCAGCACCAAGTACAGCAACTTTCATAGTTATCTCCGTTATTTCTCGGATATGTGTGACATGGATCTAATTTACGTTGGCGTCACATTACTGGAATGTCACAACAATTTCAATTATCCCTTAGTCGTGGGACAAAAGAATTCCGGAATAAGTTAGAAGCAATGTAGAACAATTACTCAAATTGGTATTTTTAAGCCCACAGCAAACGCTTAACCACAGGGAGTTAGTGAATTTTTATTCAACCAATCTGGTTATTTGTTGACAATTTTTCTAAAAATATTCAAAATGGGCCTGTTTTTTTGAATAACGAATAATAATATTATGCAAACGACCAAGAATCAGGATGACCTTGTTAGAATTTTTAAGTCGATTTTAAAAGAAGAGCGCTTTGGCTCTCAAAGTGAAATCGTCACCGCCTTGCAAGCTGAAGGCTTTGGTAATATTAACCAATCAAAAGTATCACGCATGCTCAGCAAGTTCGGCGCAGTGCGGACTCGCAACGCTAAGCAAGAGATGGTGTATTGCTTGCCGGCCGAATTAGGCGTACCCACCGCGGGTAGCCCGTTGAAGAATTTGGTACTCGACGTCGATCATAACCAAGCGATGATCGTCGTGCGAACTAGCCCAGGTGCTGCGCAGCTGATTGCCCGTTTATTGGATTCTATCGGTAAACCAGAAGGCATTTTGGGCACAATTGCCGGTGATGACACTATCTTTATTTGTCCATCGAGCATCCAAGATATCGCCGATACCTTAGAAACCATCAAATCTTTATTCAATTACGCAGAATAAAAAAACAGGTCAGCTTGCTGACCTGTTCTATTTCATCTGTACGCATTTCTGTCCAATCTTGCGCTGATTATTTGGCCATTGTCCCGATTACGTTACACATTTAAGCCAATCTCTCGCGCACCGATGTTTATACGCTAAGGTCAGTAAGCCACACTGATGCGCTGGTTTGCGTGAGTGCCCTGTTCGGCTTCGTCTAACATGGCTTTAGCGTAATCCGTAACAGAAATGCGGCTGCGACCATTAGCATCGGTAAAGAAGCTGTCGCCACCAAGGCGATATAGGCCTTCACTCTCGCCAGGATAAATCTCAGCGGCTGGGCTCACAAAGGTCCAATTGATTGCAGTTTGCGCCGCACGAAATACCTGCAAAGCTTCACCCTGAGCTAACGCCTCATCTTTATATGCTGCGGGGAAATCTGGGCTAGAAACCAGAGTCACACCGGGTGCCACTTCTAAGCTCCCTGCGCCACCAACCCACAATAAACGTGGCACCTTAGCGTTAGGCAGCACATCCAGTAAATGCTGAACCGTACTCGCCACTAGGCCATGATTTTGTTGTGCGCGGCCACCAACAGCGGCAATGACAACATCTACGCCAGCAAAGGTTTGCGCAACTAATGGCTGCTCTAAATCCACAGCATACACAACCACGTCAGTAGCGGATAACTTGCTCGGATCACGCACTAGCGCAGTTACTTGGTGCCCACGGCTCAATGCTTCTTTTAAAATTGCACCACCAATCCAACCTGTTGCACCTAAAATTGCGATTTTCATTTCGTTAACTCTCTCTGATGATTTACATTGAAGCCAGTTTACTTGCAGTGGTTCCCGTGATAAACATCAATAAATGAGCATGATTGTTTCAGTTTGAGGTACTAATATGGATAAAATTGCCGCAATACGCAGTTTCGTCGAAGTGGCAAACTGCGGCAGCTTTACCAAAGCTGCCGAGCATTTAGACCTCAGCCGCCTACAGGTGTCCCGCCATATTCAAGAAGTAGAGCAGTGGTTGAGTTTACGCTTACTACACCGTACCACCCGCAGCGTCAGCCTGACCTTGCAAGGCGAAGAAGCGCTGCAATTTTGCCAGCGGATCTTAAGTGAAGTAGCCGCCATGGAAAGCCGTGCCCACAGCCATAACAGTGAACTGGTGGGCAGTATTCGTATCGCCACACCGATTGGCCTTGGACAGCACAGTCTGTTTGATGTCGTCGACCGCTTTATTAAAATTCACCCTAAGGTCAGCATTCAGCTGGTGATGTCAGACAGTTTTGCCCAATTGGTGGATGAGCGAGTCGATGTGGCGCTGCGCTACACCGAGCAGCCCGATGAGAATTTGATTGCCCGCCGTTTAATGACCATAGATGCCGTGATCTGCGCTGCGCCGAGTTACCTTGATAGCAACACACCACTTGTCGAGCCCATAGATCTACTGGCTCACAACTGCCTGATACACTCGGCGCAACAAAATTGGCCTTTCCTGAAAGAGCTGCAAGCCGAGCATGTAAAAGTCACCGGCAATCTTAAAGCTAACGACATGGGCGTATTGGTCAGTGCGGCGCTGCGAGGACATGGCATAGTGCGCTTGCCCTGCGACTTAGCTAATCAATACCTTGCCAGCGGCCAGCTCAAAGAAGTGTTACCCGACTTTACGACGCCAGGCCAAACCCTGTGGGCTGTGTACTTGTCCCGCAGTTATCAGCAAAATCTGGTGCGCGCCTTTATCGATTTCACTGCCCAGCAATGGCAACTCGATATCAAAAAATGGCTCCCTGCGCATTAGCATAAAAAACGCACTTAGGCGTTAGCGTAAGTGCGTTTAATTGATGCTGAATCTGCGCAGATATCGAAAGCTTATTCGTCGAATTGCAGCATAAAATCCAATGCGGGGGCAAAGAAGGATGAGCCTGTCATCGCCTTAGTAAAATGCATCAAATGATCATGGTTACCTTCGCCATCACCAAACATCATGCTATGCAGCATCTTTTCAAAATGCTCCGGCGTACGGCAGTTAGAGATAAACATCAATCCCTGCTCCTTCAGCGAACCATAAGGCATGCTCTGGCGCAGGATTTCCATCGACTGACCGTTCTCATCTTTAAGATTCACCCGCTTGATATGGCTAGTCAGTGGCTTATCTTCTGACTCATACTCGATATTATCTTGCTTAGTTCGGCCGATAATATCTTCTTGTTTTTTAACCGGTAATCTATGCCATTTACTCAGGTTATGGGCATACTTTTGCACGTGAATATAGCTGCCGCCCCTAAACTCAGGATCTTCATCGCCAACCAGAGCGACTTCCTGACGGTGACGCCCCTTAGGGTTTTCGGTGCCATCGACAAAGCCGGTTAAATCGCGGCTATCCATAAATCGAAAGCCACGTTCTTCATCGACTAGTTCCACTAAGTCTTCAAACATTTGGCTGATTTCATTAGCGACTAAATGCAGAATATCGTAACGATCGCAGCGGATATGCACGAACAAATCATATTCAATGGCCGGTGCTTCACGGCTGCCGACTTGCATCGCAGGGAAAGGCTTAAGCATTTCAGGACGCGCATTAGGATAGAGGCTATCCCAATAGTTAGCGCCAATCCCTACAAAACCATTGAATGCACTGTCAGAATACTGATCTGTCAGCTCATAAATATACTGCGCAACGTTGGCAAGACAGGGACGTAATTGTGACTCTACATTGTCATTGGCATTAAACATCAAATAGACACTGTGTAAGTTCCCCTCTGCACACACACCCAACTGTTCACGCGGCATATTTTGTATATCCATTTGGTTATCACCCTTTTTCTAAATTCATTTTCGGCAATATTATCCGCAACTTTACCTGAAAATGACATTAACTAACGCACAGTTTGTTCTGGTTTATCATGATAATGCTCATTACGCTGCTTTATCGCGCCCAAGATCTCTAAATATAAAAATTGACGAGACTGTAAAAGTCTCGTCAATCAGTTTAATCGAATAAATGAAGCAGAGCTTACTCTGCCTCAAGCTTACCTTAGCGTGGCGCTGAAGTTAATAACCCGCGGCATGACCATCTTTACGACTCTCAGAAGCCGCACGATACACGCCCGTTTCAGCATTAAATCCAATAGCTTGATAGCCGCCAAAATCCCCAAGTCCATCACGCAGCACATGACCTTTCTTGATAAGCTCACGGCGCGTTTCCACAGGGAAGCCCGATTCCAGACTGACATAGCCGCCATCATTCATCACTTCGCCGGTGGGCTCGGTTGAACCCATATGCAAAATTCTGGGGGCATCGCCCGCTTCTTGCAAGTTCATTTTAAAATCAATCAGGTTCATTAGAATCTGTGCATGCATTTGTGGTTGAGTCGCGCCGCCCATCACCCCAAAGCTGAGCCAAGGTTTACCGTCTTTGGTCACAAAAGCGGGAATGATGGTATGAAATGGACGCTTGCCCGGTGCGTAGGTATTAAAACGCCCTTCCGTTAAATCAAACATTTGCCCACGGTCTTGCAGCACAAAACCGAGATCCGGCGGCGTCATCCCCGAACCCATACCACGGTAGTTACTTTGAATGAGTGACACCATGTTGCCGTCTTTATCGGCTGTGGTCAGGTACACAGTATCGCCATGTTGCAACGCAGGATTACCCGCATCGACACTCTTGGCCGCTTTATTGGGATCGATTAACTTAGCGCGATCATAATTGTATTGCTGCGAAATCAACTCGTTAACCGGCACTTTATTAAAGGCCATGTCGGCATAAAACTTAGCCCTGTCGGCAAAGGCGAGTTTTTTCGCTTCGACAAATAAATGCACATATTCAGGGCTATTAAAGCCCATGGCGGCAATATTAAAGGGCTCCATGGTTTTTAGGATTTGCAGCGCCGCAATACCTTGACCATTGGGCGGCAGTTCCCATACATCGTAACCACGGTAGTTCACCGAAACCGGCTCTATCCAGTCGCTAGTATGGCTGGCTAAGTCATCATAACTTAAATAACCACCTTGGGATTTCATGTACTTATCGATACTTTTGGCGATATCGCCTTTATAGAAAGCATCGCGGCCACCTTTGGCAACTTTCTCATAGGTATTAGCAAGCGCTGGGTTTTTAAAGATTTCGCCCACCGCTGGCATCTTGCCATTAGGCATATAAGTTTCTTTAAAACCGGGGAATTTTGCGAGTTTTTTACCGCTACCCTCAAGATAATAAGCAATCAATTCGGAGACAGGAAAACCATCACGGGCATAGTGGATTGCGGGCGCGAGATTATCGGCCATAGCTAATTTGCCGAACTTATTATGCAGTTCATACCAACCATCCACCGCGCCGGGCACAGAAACAGGCAAAGGCCCAAGCGGTGGCAAATAGTCTAAGCCGAGGGATTTAAGCTTTTCTAAACTTAAGGATTTTGGACTGCGACCCGAAGCGTTAAGGCCATAGAGGCGTTGATCTTTCGCGCTCCAGACGATGGCAAACAAGTCACCACCGACACCCGAACCCGTTGGTTCGACTAACCCTAGCATGGCATTGGCGGCAATGGCCGCATCAACCGCGCTGCCGCCCTGCTTGAGTATATCAATAGCGACTTGGGTGGCGAGTGGTTGACTGGTCGCCGCCATTCCATGGGTGGCATACACTTCAGAGCGCGTTGCAAAGGCTTTACCCGTGATCCTATCCATAGCCATCACTCCTGAAGACGACATCGCCGTCGCCACTGTCACTAAGGTACAAATTGATTTTATTGTTTTTATCATAATTCCTCCCACTCTGGAGAAATTAAGGTAACAAGGATGGTCTAAAATATCACCAACCAATACCGCATAGACCCAAGTTAAACGTAAGCAAAAATGTCATACTTTAGTTGGTGATAGCTTATCGCCGTGGCATTAATACCTGACCGCTTAGATTTGCTCTGCACAATATTAATATGCCTAAGATTCAAATAGCACCAGCGAGTGCGGCTCTGTCGTTACCCCGACTTTTTGGCCGATAGTGAGCTGCATCATTTGGCTTCGCACTTCGACATAATAAGCGTGGGAAGCGGCTTCAATTTTGACCCAGTAATGACAAAAAGCGCCTAAAAAACGCCGCTCTGTGATCGTGCCCACACCTTGCTCATCGGCGCTGAGCGTCAATTGCTGCGGGCGCAAAAATACCGTACCGCTGAACTCGCTCGGCAACCCTAATGGCGTGAGGCTGGTTAAATGGCCGATAGGAGTGGCAACTCTGTGTCCATCGAGCACTGCGGCGGGTAAGTAATTACCGCTACCTAAAAAGTCCGCCACATAACGACTGTTTGGGGCGGCATACAAGGCTTCGGCGCTACCATGCTGCACTATAATGCCTTGCTTAAAAATCGCCAAAGTATCAGCAAATACAAAGGCTTCATCCTTACTGTGGGTGACAAACACCGCGCTAACATTACGCTGTTTCAAAATGCTGCGAATTTCCGCCATCATTTCGTAGCGCACTTGGGCATCGATATTAGAAAAAGGCTCATCGAGCAGTAATAACTGCGGCTCATAGGCAAGTGCCCGCGCAATCGAGACGCGCTGCTGCTGACCGCCAGATAACTCATGGGGATAACGCTGAGCTAAGCCTTCGAGTTTGACTAAGGTTAGCATGTCATCCAACCGTGCCTGACGCTCGCCGGCCAACAATTTAGCCACGCCAAAAAGGATATTCTCCGCCACAGTTAAATGGGGGAAAAGCGCATAGTCTTGGAAAATCATGCCGATACCGCGCTGCTCGCTGGGCAAAAACTGGCTGTCGCCACTCACAACGCGGCCATTGATCTGGATTTCACCTTGGCTAATCGCCTGTAAGCCCGCAACCGCCCGCAACAGTGTGGTCTTGCCGCAACCGCTGGGACCTAACAGTGCAAGGATTTCCCCTTGGTCGAGGGTCAAACTCAAACCTTTGAGTACTTGCTGGCCCTGATAATCGCTATGAACTTGCATGAGCTTGAGCGTGTTTGCCATCAGCTGTGTTGCTCCAATGAACGGTTTAAATAAATCAGCGGCACTAAGCCCACCAGTACAATGACAATCGCGGCTAAGGCACCGTGCTCGAGTTTTTCATCGGACACAAACTGGAAAACATAGGTTGCAAGGTTTTCAAAACCGATAGGTCGCAGTAATAATGCTGCGGGCAGTTCCTTCATGCTTTCGATAAACACCAATAACGCGCCCGCAAACAATCCCTTGCCAAGTAGAGGTAAATGCACTCTTTGCAGCAACTGCCGTGGGCCTTGGCCCATAGTCAGGCTCACCATGTCCAGCGATGGCGAGATGCGTTTATAGCTACTTTCAACGCTGCCGATAGCAATCGCCACAAAACGTACGCAAAAGGCAAAAATCAACGCAACTACGCTGCCCGTCAGGATAAGTCCTGGGCCGTCTAAACCAAGCAGATCCGCCAGATCATTAATCGCAAAATCGAGCATAGTGAGCGGCACTAATACGCCGATAGCGAGCACAGTGCCGGGCAAGGCATAACCCGTCGAGGCTAAACGTGAGGGCAAGGCATCACTGGGTCTTGGGCTTATCCGGCGTACAAACATGAGCAGCAAAGCGATTAAGCAACAAATTAAGCTAGTGATCAGCGCAAGGCTGAGACTGTTAAGGCTTAACTGCCAAAAACTCTCATCCCAGCTTTGTTCAAAATAACCAATGGCATAGGATAATAGAATCCCAAAGGGCAGCAAAAAGGCTAATAGCAGCAGAGTGGCACAAAAGCTCAGTGCAACTGCGGTTTGCACTGTCGAGAGTCGATACAAATCACTGGCTTGGATGCGCGATTGCTTTTGGAATAACTGCTGTTTGCGGCGGGCGAAACGCTCAAATCCAATCAGGCTAAACACCACCAGCAAGATAATCGCCGACAACTTAGCGGCGGCGGTCAGATTGCCATAACCCAACCAAGTGTCGTACACGGCCGTGGTTAAGGTTGGCACGGCAAAATAGTTAACCGTCGCAAAATCGGCGGCCGTTTCCATCGCCACCAAAGCCACGCCAACCGAGAGTGCTGGCCTTGCCATAGGCAATGAAAGCCGCCAAAAACTCTGCCACGGCGAACAGCCCATAATGCGCGAAGCATGGGCCAAACTTAAGGATTGCTCCATAAACGCGGTACGCGCCAAGAGATAAATATAGGGAAATAATACCAGCGACAACATGCACGCCGCGCCGCCTAAGGTGCGAATATCGGGGAAGAAATAATCCTGCGGTGAGCTCCAGCCAAATATTGATCTCAAGCTGCGCTGCACTGGCCCCGCATAATCGAGCAAATCGGTATAAACGTAGGCAACAATATATCCCGGCATAGCGAGGGGCAGTAATAGCGCCCATTGCAAATAACGCCTACCGACAAATTCACAGCGAGCCATCAACCAAGCACAAGGTAACGCGAGTAATAACGCGCCCAAACTCACCCAAAAGATCAGCAATAAACTGTTGATGATATAAGTTGGCAGAACCGTTGCCATCAAGTGGCCAAACACGGCTTCATCAGGCTGCAAAGCCTGCAATATCAGCGCAACCAGTGGCAACACCAGTATGGTGGCGACCGCATAACCAGCAAGCGACCAGCTTCTGGCTAATCCTAAAATCATGTCAATCCTTAAAAAGTTACAGCGCCAATCAATGGCGCTGATAACCTAGTTCTGCAATTTGTCACTAGTGCTTAACGTCAAATGCTAGAGATCAAACTGCACTTCATCTAATAACTTAACTGCCGCTTGGTGATATTCAGCCAATTTAAAAATCGGCAATTGATCCGACTTAAACTCCCCCCATGAAGCCACTAAGGTTGAAGGTGCCACATCGGCTTTTACTGGGTATTCCATATTCACTTCAGCATAGGCCTTTTGAGCCACATCGGCGGATAGAAATTCCATCAATTTGATCGCATTGGCTTTATTAGGCGCATGACGAGTTAACACCATGCCAGAAACGTTCACATGAGCACCGCGATCGGCTTGGTTCGGGAAGTTAATAGTGACGGCCTCGGCCCAGCTTTTTTGCTCAGGGTCTTGCATCATGTTGCCGTAGTAATAGCTGTTACCGATGGCGATATCACATAAACCTTCTTTTACCGCTTTCACTTGGGCTCTGTCGTTACCCTGTGGCTTGCGCGCTAAGTTACTCTTCACGCCAGTCAGCCACGTTTTAGCCTCAGCTTCACCATGGTGAGCAATCATAGATGCCACTAATGCTATGTTGTATGGATGCTTACCGCTGCGGGTACAGATTTTGCCTTTGTATTTAGGATCGGCGAGTTCTTCATAGGTGATTTGCTGCGGCCCTAAACGGTCTTTCGCCGTATAGAGATTTCGTACTCGCATGGTCAGGGCATACCACTGGCCATCGGGGTCACGATACTGAGCAGGAATGTTGCTTTCGAGTTGGATATTTTTAACTGGTGAAGTCAGATCTTTATCGACTAATTCAACTAGACGCGAGAAATCAGAGGTCAGCACCAAATCTGCTGGGGATAAACGACCTTCACGGGCGAGACGCTCAGCAATACCATCTTTTGCAAAGACCAAATTAACGCCTATGCCGGTTTCTTCGGTGAAACGCGTCAAGATAGGCTCCACCAAGAAGGCTTGACGATAAGAATAAACGGTTAATTTATCATCTGCATTCGCTGAATGCCCAACCGACATTAACCCAACAATAGCCGCGCAAGTTACCCATTTCATTACTCATTTCTCCCCAAAGTGATGATATGTTCAGCGAGTGTGAACATGGCCGCATTAATGATAATGCTTATCAGTAGCGCAAGAGTAATAGATGGATATGCAGAGAGCAATAGTCCATTTAACTTTTTGTTTTTAATGAATTTAAATTCAAAACTGGTGATTATCTCAAATCAAACTAAACTGAACCTTAATTTGCTTAAAATGCTTTCAGGAGGCGTCATGTTAACTGTTTTGCTACTATGTATAGTCGCAGTAGCGCTATTTGGCCTATTTAAACTCAATACTGGTCACAAGCGGCATAGACACTATGCTAAAGCGGTAAATCAACACGCGGATAGAACTAAGCCGCATCATCATTTTCACAGTGTAAGCATAGTGAATGACGGCAGTTGCTGTGAGCAGGCTGAAACACTGTCTGGAAAACGTTTTTTATCAAAGGATGCACCGGAAATCCCGATGGAAGAATGCACTATGACCCAGTGCCAATGTCGCTATCAACACCATGAAGATAGGCGTCAAATAGGGAATGACCGTAGAGTCGAATATGGGGTTACACGGGAATTATTCGGCGCTTTTGGAGAACAAAACCGCCGTGATAGACCAAAGGGAAGACGCGCAACCGATGGCTGAGCATCTCCATCCAGTTATTGGGGACGGGTTTGGATAAACGCGGGGAGATTACGCATCTCACTAAACCAAAGTGCCGTCGCAGGGGCAACCTTGCGCCAATCTAACTCTGGATGTCTAAAGTCCACATAATCAAGCAAGCAAATCAAGGCTAATTGCGGTGCCTGAATCGTGGTTTGGGTGATGACGGTTTGCAGCTCAACCTGCATAAGACCACGCAGCAATGCTTGTTCAAAGCGAGCCGTCCAAAAAGCCGATCTCACGCCTTCATCTTCACGCATCTGCTCTTGGCGTAATTTCACCGCGCTATCGATTAAGCCTTTTATCAAAGAATATTGACACTCCAACACCCAGTTATGACTTGAGATGCCAAACATCTTACGATCGCCAAGCTCAGCATCTAGGTAGCGCATAATCACTTCGCTATCGAATAACGCCACGCCATCGTTAGTGATGAGACACGGGATCTGTCCTAGCGGGTTAGCATCGAGTAATTCGGCACTGTTTTCAAAGGGATTGACTAGCTGCTCTTCAATATTGTTAATTCCTAAATACTGGATTAAGGCTCTAACACAACGGGCGTAGGGTGAAGCTTGAGAACTTAACAACTTCATCAAAAATTTCCTTATATTTGCATTAAACGCTATGGCTATTTAGGAGCGAAAACGGCTTGCTCCCACCCATATAAAATGGGATCACCAATATTTCTCTACGGTAATTTGTCCGGGAGCACGACGTAAATTCTTCACTAATCCCTTATCGAGTAAGGCGCTTTGCGCGCCATTGATCATTCCGGGATTGCCACAAATCATAACTTGGGAATCAGCAGCACTTAAGGTTACTCCTGCCTTTTTTTCAATCTCACCCGAGACCAGGCCCTCGGGTATACGACACTGCAACGCATCGGCAAAGGGTTCACGGGTCACACTCAAGACTAATGTAAACTGTGCTGGGTATGTGCGTTCTAACTCACGCAGCTTATCAAGATACGCCAAATCCTGCGCCTCGCGCACGCCATACACAAGTACGACTTTTTCGAAACGCTCCCAAGGTTCATGGGTGTCGAGCATAGACAAAAATGGCCCTACCGCTGTACCTGTAGCCAAAAACCATAAGTGTTTGCCTTGAAGTCCACCCTTAGGAATTTCCACTAAGGTCATAAAACCAGTCGCGGTTGAGGTAATTTCAATTTCATCGCCTATGCCAAGGTTTTGCAATTGCGGCGATAACAGGCCGTCCTCTACCGCGACTGCGAGCACTTCGGCATAGGGTTTATCGGGAGAATTGACTAAGGAGTATGCTCTGGCAACACGCTTATCATCTTGCATTTGACTTAACTTGATAAACTGGCCAGGAATAAATGGGGCTAACTCGGCGGCGATGCGCAATGAAAATAACTTATCGCTCCAATCAATACGTTCTATAACTTGTCCCCTAGTCCACATAGCGTACCCTCAAGCGAAACGTTAAATAGGCTTCCAGCATAGACTTTTTTCCGCATAACAAAAACCCCTTATGATAAGGGGCTTATGGCGATAGAACCGAAAACAACAGAGCGTTAACTGGCACTCGATTGTGTCTCATCTGTCTTCTTATTAAAACTATCTCTAAAGGCCTGTAGTCCCTCTTGCACTAAACCATAGGTTTTATCGACACCATCGGCAATATCCCCCTGCAAGACTCTAAGGCCAGACAGAATGTCTTTCGCTTCTTTAAAGCCGTTATCAATTGCACCACCAATAATTCCCATAAAGCTATCGAGTTGCTCATCTAAGCTCATACCCGAATTTTGTTGCTGGTGAATGCTAAAAAACTGCGTCGCAAAACTCACGATACGATCTGCAGTCGCTTCTGGCGATGTATCTACGCCATTATCGTAAGCAGTTTGAATCGCGTTCTCGCCCATAGTAGGCGCTAACTCTTTATTAATCGACTCTATCGCAGCGCGATAAAGCAAGATCATAGACTGATCGCCTGACTTGATATTCACATCTTGCTGTGCCGATAAAATCGCTTGATTCATCAGCTGCTTACTCGTTTGCTGCGCGGTTTGTTTCGAGGTCACTTCGGTGGTTTTCGCGTCCTTCGAATCACTCACTTCGGTACCCTTAGGCGCCGTATTTTCAGCATATTTTTTCTGCGGCAAAGGGGTACTTTGCACTTGAGAGGGTTTATTGATTTCCATGATGACTATCCATTCAATTCGGGTCGACTTTATTATCGACCAAAATTTGACCAGCTTTAGTAATTTTTAGAATTGAAGTACCATCGTGACCACAAGGTCATGATAAGGCCCGCATAAATTGAGTGGGTTTATTCTGTATAAAGTGCATAAAGCGCCATCCACCCGCATGCAGATCATTACTATCGTCGAGCTTAGAGATAAGCCAATAGAAAAGGATGTTACACCATGGCAGCAGGCCGCAATTTGAGTCATTTCCGCTTTCACGTGTTTACACAAATGCTTAAGTGCACTATTGAGCACTATACGAGCATCAATATCAAACGCCTTAGTTTGCTCACCGGTCTTATTATCTTAACTTGCCTCAGCCTCGCCCCGATTAGCCAAGCCCATGCTGAAAACAGGCTGATTATTTTAGTCAGACATGCCGAAAAAGCCGACACGCCAGCCAATGACCCACAGTTATCGCCCAAGGGGGAAATGCGCGCAACGTCACTGATCACCGCCTTGAACCGCACGCCATTGTCGCAACTCATCGCGACTCAATACCTGCGAACCCAGCAAACACTCGCGCCTATCGCCGAGGCTCGCCATTTGCCCGTGACGATAGTCGAGGCAGCCAAACCTATCGAAGAACATATTCAGCTGATTGTCGAACAAGTGCATGCGGTACGAGGTAATACGCTCATCGCTGGTCATTCAAACACAGTGCCATTGATCATCAAAGCCCTTGGTGGACCTGAGGTCCAAGAAATCGGCGAAGAGGACTACAGCCAGCTGTTTTTGCTCTCTCTCAATGATGGCCAACCCGCGAGCTTGATCGCCACCCGTTACGGACAAGAATAAGGATAAATAACATGAGTGAACTCAATTGGTTTATGTGGGGACTCGATCTGTTTTCAGGACTATTTTTGATCGTCATCGGCTTCGCAGTACTCGCCGTTATTTACATGTATATCGCAGATAAAATGCAGACTAAACAAGCAGTAAGGCATAACTATCCCGTGATTGGTCGTTTTCGATATCTGTTCGAAAAACAAGGTGAGTTTTTCAGGCAATACTTTTTCGCCCAAGACAGGGAAGAATTGCCCTTCAACCGTGCTGAACGCAGCTGGGTTTACCGCGCCGCTAAAAATGTTGATAGAACCATAGCCTTTGGTTCGACTCGCCCCTTGGATACTGCCGGTACTATCATGTTTATGAATACCGCCTTCCCGACCCAAGATGAAGATATTACTCCTATTCACCCGCTGACGATTGGCACTCACTGTCGTCAACCTTATACCACTCAAGCCATTTGCCATATTTCAGCCATGAGTTTTGGCGCCCTATCGCGCCCAGCTATCACCGCCCTTTCCCATGGCGCAGCGCAGGCGGGTTGCTGGCTTAATACGGGTGAAGGCGGTTTGAGCCCATATCATCTCAAAGGTGGCTGCGATCTCGTCTTTCAAATTGGAACAGCCAAATACGGTGTGCGAAATGAACAAGGACATTTAGACGATGAAAAACTGAAAGCGATAGCGATTCATCCTGAAGTCAAAATGTTCGAAATTAAAATGAGCCAAGGCGCAAAACCTGGCAAGGGTGGCATTTTACCCGGTATTAAAGTGACCGCTGAGATTGCCCATATTCGCGGTATTCCAGAGGGGCACGACTCAATCAGCCCCAATGGCCACATCGAATTTAAGTCAGTAAACGATATTTTAGATATGGTCGAGCGAGTTCGTGAAGTCACAGGTAAACCTACCGGCATTAAAGCCGTACTCGGCGATGTACAGTGGCTGGAAGATTTATGTGATGAAATTGAACGCCGCGGCGAAGACTCTGCCCCCGACTTTTTCACCTTAGACAGCGCCGATGGCGGCACGGGCGCAGCGCCGCAACCGTTAATGGATTATGTCGGATTACCGCTGAAAGAAAGCTTACCTATCCTAGTCAATATCTTGATCCAACGCGGCTTGCGTAAACGCATCAAAGTCATTGCCTCAGGCAAACTTATCGTTCCATCTAGAGTCGCTTGGGCTTTGGCATTAGGTGCTGACTTTATCGCATCGGCCCGTGGCAACATGTTTGCCCTCGGCTGTATTCAAGCCTTGCAATGTAATAAAGATACCTGTCCAACGGGTATTACTACGCATAATCCAAAACTACAACAAGGGCTAAATCCTAGGGATAAATCGACGCGGGTCGCTAACTATAATCATAATTTACACCATGACTTAGCGCTAATCGCGCACTCTTGCGGTGTGACAGAGCCAAGACAACTTAAGCCTTCACATGTACGAATTGTGCTCGATAGCGGTTTATCTATCTCGCTCGACAAATTCTATTCGCACATGGATAAATAGCCGCAAACCCTTGCGGTTATTAGCCAGTACAACTTTTGTCTATATGAGTTTTACATAAGGTATATTTGAATGCGTATCACAAAAGAGGTAAGATCCGTGAGGTGAGGCGTTATCCAAATACCTTACCCACAATTGAACTTAAGGAAACACTTTGAAATCTAGCTTCGTAAGCCAACTGCCCGCCAGTAAAACTGTAAGCACGAGCTGTAAGAGCTGTAATCGCCTGACTGAGATCGAAGGCGAGCTTGTGTGTTTTCGTGAAGGACAGATCATTCGACTCACCTTGATCGATGAGTCAGCACCTAAATTGAATCTTTTATGTGAAGGTTGGAAAGCTGGCAAGCTGAATGGCGTAGCTTAATTCGGCACTATTGGTCTTAAACAATTGGTCTTAAACAAAATATAAAACGTTAGAGCAAAATGACTCTTCCTTGAGCATCGAGAATAGTTGCTCACCACTACCCTCCCACATTCTCATCAAACGCTGACTTTCTAACGCATTTTCTATGATGTTTAGCGCATGCTCATCATATAGTCACTTGTCGGCACATGCATATCGCGGATCACGCCCGCAAGTACCATCTCTGGATTGACCTTAGCCAAAGTAAGACACCGAGTCGTCACCAGTAGACCCGCATTCAATTCAGCATGAATACGTTGCAGCGAATCATAATCAACACCACGTTTTTTCAATGTCGCCATGATGGCAAACCAATCAGTGGCGACTTTTTCTTCTTTGCCTTCAATGTTCACTCTCAGTGCAATATTTTCCATGCCAGATCTCTTCCGATTGATGTGTTGGCATTTGAGTATAGAGAGCCGAAGCTGAATAAAGACTGAACTGTATTACGCTATTCACTGCTCAGATGAGTATGTTGCTGCTCATTTTGTATACGCCATAATTTGGCATATAGACCATTTGCCACTAACAAAGTCTGGTGATTACCCTGCTCAACAATTTCACCTTGGCTCAATACAACGATTTGGTCAGCATCGACAATCGTAGATAATCGATGTGCCACCACAAGGCTGGTATGCCCTTTAGCGACTTCCCGCAGTGCCGACAAAATCGCTTGCTCGGAGCGGCTATCGAGTGAGGATGTTGCCTCATCAAACACTAGCACGGGCGAGCCCTTTAAAATGGCTCTGGCTATCGCAACCCGCTGTTTTTCTCCGCCAGAGAGCTTTAAGCCGCGTTCACCCACCTTTGTATCCCACCCAAGGGCAAGTGATGTAATAAATTGCTCTAAGTGCGCTAATTTAATTGCGTTGCGCACCTCTTCATCCGTCGCGCTTGGGCGGCCATAGCGTATGTTCTCAACTAATGAATCGTTAAACAGCACAGTATCCTGCGGCACGATAGCGATGGCCCGTCGCAGCGCATCTTGCGTCAAATGACGGATATCTTGTCCATCGATTTTAATCGCGCCTTGGTCCACATCGTAAAATCGAAATAGCAGTTTAATCAGCGTCGACTTACCAGCACCACTATCACCAACTACGGCCACCTTTTTCCCCGCAGCAACCTTAAAACTCACGTCCCGCAGAATTTGCCGCTCGTCGTAGCTGAAATTCACATTTTCAAATACCAGCTCGCCCTTGGTGGGCTGAAAATCGAGTGCTTGGGGTGAATCGACTATCATGGGATGTTTATCGAGCAGGCTAAACATACGTTCAATATTGGCTAAGGCGCCGCGAATTTCGCGATACACGAAACCTAAAAAGTTAAGGGGTAAAAAGAGCTGCATCATAAACGCATTAATCAACACAAAATCACCTAAGGTCATATCGCCATAGGTAACTCTGTATGCCGCCAGCGCCATCATTGCTGTCATCGCCAGAGCGATAATCACAGCTTGTCCGCCATTAAGCGCAAACAAAGATAAGCGGTTTTTACGTTTAGCGACTTCCCACTGTTCTAGCGCTTGATCGTAGCGCTGCGACTCATACTTCTCATTATTGAAATACTTAACGGTTTCGTAGTTCAGCAAACTATCAATCGCCCGCGTATTTGATAAAGAGTCAGCCTTGGCGGCATCACGTACATACTCAGTGCGCCATTCGGTCGCGACCACAGAGAATATGATGTAGGCCAACACAGCAATAAAGGTGATTGCCGCAAACGCAATCCCGTAGTTATAGAAGAAAATGCCAATCACCATGACAATTTCGAGCAAGGTCGGCACTATGTTGAACACCATAAACCGCATGAGGAAACTCACGCCACTGGTGCCGCGCTCAATATCACGGGATAAACCGCCGGTTTTGCGCTCTAGATGAAAATCGAGATCAAGTCGGTGTAAATGCTCGAATACCGCTAAGCCTAAACGGCGGATCGCCCGCTCAGTCACCCGACCAAACAAGGTATCGCGGATCTCCCCCGTAATCGCCGTCAGTAAACGAATCGCACCATAGGCCAACACCAATCCCACGGGCACACTGAGGGCTTGCGCGGTTTTATCGGCATCTAAGGTGTCGACCAAATGCTTCAAAATAAAAGGCAAAGCCACGCTGGTCAGCTTAGCGATGATGAGGCATGACATCGCCAGCGCAATACGGCCTTTGTATTCCAATAAGTAAGGCCAAAGCAGCTTCATGACGTGCCAGTTTAATTTATCGACTGGACCTTCAAAATATAACGTTGGGCGCATAGGACATAACCTTGAATGAGTTATGTCAATTGTAACAGTACAAACCAGACTTAAGCTAAACGAAACGAGCAAAGCTTGAATAAAATCAATCAGATTTTTCTGACAGACAAATAGACTTATTCACGACACAATGCACAGCTATTCTGATCCGATGAAAAGCCAAGCTGTCATACTTACGTATTACACTGGCATATTCATAATAAATGAATTTATACTGATTTCTGTGCTGGTATAAATACCGATAGCTTGCGTTTGACTTGACCTCTGCGCCGTATGACAGAAGACAAGTTTGCTATGGGGAAAGGCTTAGCTCAACCTTACTGCTGTTGATTATTTTTGCAGTTTTGCCCAAAATGCCATGGAGGCGGTTATACAAATCGATAGAATTTGTTAACCTCTACGCGCTAGATTTTGCGATTCATACGCCCAAGCTCTAGCGAGAACATTAAGACAAACAAATTAAATAAGATCAAAGGAAGCTTTATGTTGGATTCCGCTAAAGTTCAATACCCGCCATTACCACTGATCCAAACTTGGGTGTGGATGATGATCGAATCAGGCAATCCAGAGATACAAGATAAAGGTAGAAACAACCTTATTGCCGCCTTTGGTAGCTTAGCCAAAGCAAATGAATACATTGTTGAAATAAGCAATAAATAGATAAAACAAAGGCGCCGGGATAGCGCCTTTGTTTTTACTTTACCCGCAATCGTTAACGACTAATTCAGGTATCGTTGCGGTTTATGTTCTCACGAACAGATAATTAAACCTGACGGCGTTCGATAATACTCTGATTCAAAATGGCCAACAGGCGCTCGGTATCATCCCAACCGATACACGCATCGGTAATGCTCTGACCATAACACAGCTCTTGGCCTTCAATTAAATCCTGACGACCTTCCACTAAATGGCTTTCGACCATAACGCCAAAAATAGCAGTATTCCCCGCCGCCACTTGACCTGCCACATCTTCGGCCACCACTAACTGACGTTGATACTCTTTACTACTATTGGCATGGCTAAAGTCGATCATAATGTTGTCAGCAAGCTGAGCTTTTAATAACTGTTGGCTAATTTCAGCGACATGCGGCGCACTGTAATTAGGCTCGCGGCCGCCACGTAAAATAATGTGGCAATCAGGATTCCCTTTGGTCGAAACGATCGCCGAATGGCCTAACTTAGTCACAGATAAAAAATGGTGCGGTGCATTGGCAGCACCTATCGCATCGATAGCGACTTTAATGGTGCCATCGGTCCCATTTTTAAAACCGACCGGACAAGAAAGACCCGAGGCTAATTCTCTGTGCACTTGTGACTCAGTTGTTCGGGCGCCAATGGCTCCCCAGCACATTAAATCTGCCATATATTGCGGGGTGATCATGTCAAGAAACTCACCCGCGGTTGGCATACCGCTGTCGTTCAAGTCCACTAACAACTTACGCGCAGTACGTAAACCATCATTGAGTTTAAAGCTGTTATCCATGTAAGGATCGTTAATCAGCCCCTTCCAACCTACTGTGGTTCTTGGCTTTTCAAAATACACTCGCATCACGATTTCGAGTTGATCTTTATACTGCTCACGCAGCGTAACCAGACGCTGACCATATTCCAACGCCGCTTTGGGATCGTGGATAGAACAAGGTCCAATTACCACTAACAGGCGATCATCAGACTTAGCCAGAATATTGTGGATACTATTTCGCGCATTAAACACAGTCGCAGAGGCTTTTTCGGAAGCAGGAAATCGTTCTAGAATCGCGATAGGAGGAAGTAACTCTTTTACTTCTTTAATGCGAACGTCATCATTTTGGTAATACATAATTTTACTGCTCCAACTCTGGTGTTTTAGGCTATTTCTATCGCTGCGATAAGGGATCTCAACTGCAATACTGAGTTCAATTTATCGAGTCTCAAGCGCCAATGCAACCAAGTTGTCTCCATTTCAAAAAATCAAATATAACTTATTGTTTTAATATATTTTAAAAAAATCAAAATTCAAATATGCCAGCTAACTCACAGCCTTAATGAACAAAATCGAATATGGCGGATAAAAAGCAAGCGGGGAATGATTGCGGCAAGTACGAGTGAGCTATCCATGCCTGTCAGCTAAGATATTAACGACTAAACGCTTGAATGAGTGCAATTGATCCAGCTCTCTATGCAAGAGAACTGGATGCTAGAGCAGGCCAATACTAATGGTGCATCATGACTTGTAACTTGTTTTGATAGCGATGACGCTCTGAATCATCACGGCTCAAAGCCAGCGCTTTTTCCATATTCAGTTTGGCACGCTTTTCATCCCCCAGCGCCCAATAGGTTTTTGATAAACCGAAGAAGAATTCATGCCGATAATCAGCTTTGGCCAACGCCCTTTGATACCATGCTAAAGCCTCGTCGTATTGATGTTCATCGAAGGCTTGCTGCGCCATATCATAGTAATAATAAGGATTACGTATCCTTGCTAATTCAAGCACTTTATTGATTTCAGCCCATTCATCAAGCCTGCCCTGATCCCCTAAAATCAAAGCTAAGTTATAAAGCGTGGTTAAATTTTTCGCCTCAAACTTAAGCGCATAGCGATACACTTTTTCGGCCCGTTTCTCATCCCCTTTATGCCGATAAATAATGGCGAGCGTATTGAGTGAGGGGACAAACTGGCCGACATTTAAACCCGCTTTGATGAGGGCATAGGCCCTATCTAAATCGCCATTCACTAAAGACTCTGCCGCCATGTTATTGTAAAACATGCTGATCAAGGTTTGCTTATTCACTCGGGTCTTACCATACCCTCGTAGGGCGCGCTCGGGCATGAAGTCCACTAAGATTGCTGCGGATGACACATAGACTGAATGTAAATTCTCGGGCGGAAGTAAGCGTAAGTTCACATGACCATTGATTAAATAGAAATCCCCTTGCTTGTCCCATATGGGTTCAATAGCGATATCTTGATACTCAGCGCCCACATTCAATATATCCGCCAACGCAGAAGTCATGACCACTAAGGACATGCAATTCCCTGCCCTTTGGGCGTAGGTTTCACGGGCAATTTGGGTCAGGTTATCTTGGTAGCGAAAATCAATTTTAGCGCTATTGGTTTGGCTGGCATTGATATAACTGGCTAACCATTCGTTGGCTAACATGGCGTTATTATGGGAAAAAGTATATTTGTCATAGCTACGCTTTACATCTGTTACCACCTCAGGCGGCAGATAAAAAATATCCGCAACGGAAGGAATATCGGCGACAGGGGTAAACAATGAATCGGCAAGTAGCGACTCAAGATCAGACGGATCAGGCGCGATGGTCGTCGAGCTACAGGCAACCAACTGACTGAGTACAGTGCCCATTATGGCACTCAGGTATACGGCTCGGAATAGTTTTGACATATGTCCTCCCACACCATTAGCTCCTATTTGAGCTTATTACAAATGGCGAAAAAGACGACATAAAATGGTTACAAAAAATGACAATCGCTATCGTTAAAAAATAACTATAAGTGATTTAACACGTTAGTTACTGCGAAGGTTGATCAACCTCTATGTATAGCTCACGCTGCTGGTAATGGTATGGCCGATAGTTATGCTCCCCACAGGTAAAATAGCGATAGGGCTTCATCACAGTAATACAACCTAAGGGTAAAGCCTGCAGAATTTGGATCTGCTGTTGACGACGAAGCGACTCCTGCCACTCAAAATCCTTGAGCACTTGATCACGCACAGCAAAGGCATCGACAGGCTCACTCGAGCGGTTAACTATGATTTCCCCTGCTAAGGCAGATACTGATATCAAGCCAGCAATAACGATAAGGCTGAGTCGCGTAAATTGACCGACAGCTGTGGCATGTAAGCTCATAGTTCACCCCTCTGTTCGTGCAGTAAATACTGTAGGTAAATAGTGTAGGTAAATCATGCTGTAAGGTAATGCACGGCAGCCTGCTTAAGCCCCACTCTAAACCGCCTTGAGCTTAACCCATGACCAAGCCCCATAAAAAAGCAGAGCCTAAGCTCTGCTTTACTATCCCTCGATCCACGCTAGGCATCAAGTTGAATCACCATTCATTCGCCAGTTTACTTAACCAGCATTTTTAACCGTAACAAACTCTGGGTAAGCATCGATACCACAATCAGACGCATCCATACCATTGTATTCTTCTTCCTCAGTCACACGGATCCCCATGGTTTTCTTAATCGCATACCAAACCACAAAGGATGAACAGAATACCCAAGTAAAGATGAAGGCTGCACCGGTCAACTGCCCAGTAATGGTCGCATCAGCGTTGGATAATGGCACACACATTAACCCAAGGAAACCCGCCACGCCGTGTACTGAAATCGCGCCCACAGGATCGTCGATCTTAATGCGATCTAAGCCCACAATAGAGAACACCACTAAACCACCAGCAACCACACCTATCACGCCCGCCATTAACAGTGAAGGTGATAGCGGATCTGCCGTAATCGCCACTAAACCCGCCAGAATACCGTTGAGTATCATGGTTAAATCCGCTTTACCCCAAATCATCTTACATACGATAAGCGCAGAGATAGCACCAAATGCAGCCGCAGTATTAGTATTAACGAACACTTTTGCCACTGAGCTCGCATTCGCCGCATCCGACACCATTAATTGCGAGCCACCGTTGAAGCCAAACCAGCCCATCCACAGAATAAACATACCTAAGGTTGCCATTGGCAAGTTAGATCCTGGGATAGGATTCACTTGACCGTTAGGGCCATATTTTCCCTTACGTGCACCGAGCAATAATACCCCCGCAATCGCTGCAGTCGCACCAGTCATGTGCACAATACCGCTACCCGCAAAGTCCACAAAGCCCAGTTTAGAGATAAAACCTTGGCCCCAAGTCCAATACCCTTCTACCGGATAGATAACCGCTGTCATCACCACAGAGAAGAACAGGAAAGCCCATAACTTCATCCGTTCCGCCACAGCGCCAGAGACAATTGACATCGCCGTTGCCACAAACACCACTTGGAAGAAGAAGTCAGATTCTAATGCATGGCTCGCATCTGATGATTGAGAACCGATTAAGGTACCAATCGATGGCAACCAACCCCCTTCAGTGTTATCCACATACATAATGTTGTAGCCAACCAGCAGATACATCACACAGGCAATCGCGTACAACACCACGTTCTTCGTTAAAATTTCAGTGGTATTTTTAGAGCGAACTAAACCTGCTTCTAACATGGCGAATCCCGCCGCCATCCACATAACTAACGCACCAGAAATCAAAAAGTAAAAGGTATCGAGTGCAAAGCGTAGTTCAGTGACTGTGCCGCCTAATTTTGTTAATTCTTCCATTGTCAGCCCCTTATAGCGCTTCTGTATCGAGTTCACCCGTACGGATACGGATAGCTTGTTCTAAGTCGACGACGAAGATCTTACCGTCGCCAATTTTCCCCGTATGGGCCGCAGTGGTAATGGCCTCAATCAACATGTCGAGATTTTCAGCCTTAGTGGCAATTTCTAGTTTTACTTTTGGCAAAAAATCCACCTGATACTCGGCGCCACGATACAACTCTGTGTGCCCTTTTTGACGGCCAAAACCTTTAACTTCGGTCACCGTCATGCCTTCAATACCTATTCCGGCGATAGCTTCACGGACATCATCCAACTTAAATGGCTTGATGATAGCGCTGACTAGTTTCATCCTGACCTCCAAAAAAACGCGATTGTTATTAACTTGTATCAAAGGTAATTCAATCATTAGGCCAATAATTTAACCTACTGATTATTTTAAACTTTAACTAAAAAAGGTTATTTTCAAAGGTTAAAAATGCACCATAATCGAGCACTAACTGGTGCAACGCACTCTTTTAGTGAGCAGTTTAAGTGCAGCAGCTATTCGACCTTAGGCCTATTGGTAACAAGGTTAAATTGGGGTCTACTGGGTGAAGCGTAAATCGAGATGAAATCTGAGCATCACAGCACAAGCTCTTAGACAAAAGCGAAGATCATCACTAAGACAATCATCAAGCGCAGAAGGAAGGCCCGATGTTAAAACCCGAAGAATGTGTTCTCGTTATCGTCGATGTGCAGGGAAAACTTGCACAAATCATGGATAACAGTGACAAGCTGCACCAACAACTACAGACCTTAATCCAAGGTGCACAATTATTTGAAATACCCATACTGTGGTTAGAACAGCTACCCGATAAACTCGGAGCAACCAGTCCTGAGCTTCAAACCTTGCTGGAGAAAACCGGCTCCCCTATTGCAAAGCAACATTTTAGCGGCTGGCACTGTGAAGATTTTGCGCAGGCACTCACTAAGACGGATCGCAAACACGTCATACTGGCGGGCATTGAGACCCATGTGTGTGTTTATCAAACCTGTTGTGACCTTATAGAACAGCAATATTTAGTGCATCTCGTCGCAGATGGCGTCTCGTCACGCAGTGCCGATAATAAACAACTGGGTATTCAGATGATGACGGCCAGAGGCGCCTTATTAACTAACGTGGAATCGCTATTATTTGAATTACAACATCAAGCCCAAGGCGAGCGCTTTAGGGCATTATTAAAACTGATAAAATAGCAATTCACTCCTTGGCTCTAATGAAGTAAACAGCCCTTGGTTCAGGCATGACGTTGACATTCACTCCCATAAAAAAGCCCTCGCTGAGTCAGCGAGGGCTTTTGCTTACATGAGGGGTTAGCTCAGGTTAAAAACAATTTGTTAAACACTATTTATAAGTGGCTTCGCGTTTTTTCGCTTCTTCATCCCACTTAGGTAACATGTCTTTCTTAAATGCTTCTTTCTCTGCATTCATTTTTTCCATGTCCATACCTAAAGCGGCTTGTGCCTTGGCTTTAGTAGAAATATCTGGGATCGCGACAGGATCTGTGATGCCTTTTTTCGCTAACAATTGCGCTAATTTAACCCGCGCATCTGCCGCTTTATCTACCGCTGTGCCTAGGATACGTAAGACTTCTTCAGGGGCATGCGCAGCAGCGCCGTGTGAAGCAATCGCATAGTCCCAACGCCATTGTGAATGACGGATATCGGTTAGAATTGGCTTCATTTCCGCTTCAGTTGCACCGGCTTTCCAAGCGGCTGCGGCTTCAAAGTGCGCTTTCACTAGTTGCGCTTCGGCGCGGCCTTTTAGCTCTTTCACTTTAGCTTTACGTTCGTTGGTCAAGCCGACTAAGAACTCTTTACTTTGGCTGTGGCACGTCGCGCAGGTTTCTTCAAAACGATCAAATGGGTTACCCACCTTATGATCTGTGTACTTACGGCCCTTGTCGTTGGTCACTTTTGGCATGTGACAATCAACACAGCTCACATCATTCTTACCATGAACACCGAGTTTCCAAGTTTCATAACCAGGGTGCTGCGCTTTTAACATAGGGGTTTTAGACAGCGCATGCGTCCAGTCGGAGAACTCAATACCGTCGTAATAGGTTTCCATTTGCTCAACGGTTGTGCCCATATCCCAAGGGAATTTAACGAAACCTTTTCTGCCTTCTTTTTTCTCGAAATAGTATTCAACGTGACACTGACCGCAGACCATAGATTGCTTGTCTTTTTTAGACGCTTTGGCAAACGGTGTACCTAATGCTTCCATACCACGTTCAGCAAAGGGGCGAGAGATACGCAGTTTAGGCGTGCCTTTCTCATGGCAGTCGCCGCAGCCTATAGTATTGACGACTTCTGGGCCGCCCTTGGCCCATTTACCTTTAAAGTAACCATCTTCGCCTTGCTCTTCAATTAAGCGAGGTACATCAGGGCTCTTACAGCTCCAACAAGCCATAGGCATTGGACCATCTTCCGCGTTGGCTGGTGCGCCAGTTCGCAGAGTGTTACGCACATCCGTAATGGCATACATGTGGCCACGTGGTGCGTTGTAATCTTTCGCAAAACCATAACCTGCCCACAGCACGACTAAGCTCGGGTCCGAGGCTAACACATCGGTATTCTCAGTGCTTTTATCTGTGTCATGCCAGCTAGCGTATTGATTAGCAAATTTGTCTTTATAAACTTCGTTGCGAGGCTCAGTTTTATCACTCGCCATTGCGCCCGCCGCCATGAAGCTGGCGGCAACCAGTGCACTTAGTGCAAAGGACTTACCTGTCATCTTCTTCATCATCTCATCTCCGTGTTGCATTATTGTTGTAAATCACGACATCTCCATGGTCAAACTTAGTGACTTAATCCCGCTAAACATATACCTCTTAGGGGGTATCTAGGTCGAAGTTTGCGCTAGATCAAAATGTAAAGGTGTTGTTGTTCACACTTCTATACTTTTGTTAATGTATTACATTATTTTCTAATGTAAAAACCACTGCAAAGTGCCATAACAGCGGCCATTAAAATGAATAGCGGATTAATGAAACGAGGCAGTCTAACCTCAAAAATCTTAGGATTAATGTTAGTACTCATTCTGCTTTCTAGCAGTTTATCGACCTTTGCTATCATCAATTTGTCTTACAGCTTGGGCGACGCTAAGGCGATTAACGCCTCGGGTTCTTTGCGGATGCAAAGCTATCGATTGATGTTTTACGCCAACTCTGGCAGTGATGCTGCGCTCGATAAAATCATCGAATTCGAAAACACCCTCTA
The DNA here is from genome assembly GCF_031932065.1 of Shewanella scandinavica. NCBI lineage: Bacteria > Pseudomonadati > Pseudomonadota > Gammaproteobacteria > Alteromonadales > Shewanellaceae > Shewanella > Shewanella scandinavica. Next base: position 209,290 of record NZ_JAUOES010000004.1, on the reverse strand, counting down.
TTCCGATACCTTAAAGCCTTCAGATAGTTGGTTTAGTCCACGTAAGATTGCCGATCAATATCAGCTCGTGATCGATAAATGGCTGGTGATGAAATACTACATAGAGCAAGAAAACTCCCGCGACTATGTGGCGTCACTTAAGGACTTTGTCGACACCATAGATTTACTGGTATTGGAGATGGAGCACCACGCCGCCTTTAAACTCAGGCTCCTCGCCGCCAGCCAAATATTAGGCTTAAGCGTCATGCTCATTATCGCCTTTGTGGCGGTGCGTTTTACTAAGAAGAAAGTGGTAATCCCACTGCAAAAGCTTATGGAATCGGCGAATACTATTTCTAAAGGCAATTTTGAAATCGAAATGCCCGAAACCGAATATATCGAACTCACAGCGCTCACCCATGCCCTGCAAAAAACCGCCAAGGAACTCGCTATGCTTTATGGCGATTTAGAGTCGCAGGTGGCAGAGAAAACCTTAGCACTCACTCGGGCCAACAATGAGCTGGCATTTTTATACGATAACTTACTGACATTAAACGCAAATAAGCTCGATTACAAAGCGCTCAAAGCGGCACTAAATCAGTTAAAAGGCTATGAGTCACTCGACTACCTTAGGCTCATTATCCAGTATCCAGAGCAAGAGCTTGAAGTGATTGAGGCCGATGGCGGCTGGCCAGATATGACTCAAGAGAGTACCCGTTTCCCACTGCAATTTGAGCAGGCTAATTTAGGCTATTTAGAGTTAATTGCCGACCAAACACCGAATATCGCGCTATTTAATAATTTCGCGATTATGCTGACTCGCTCAATTGTGATCCACAACGCCACTGAGCAAAGGCAGCAACTGGCGCTGATGGAGGAACGCGGCGTGATCGCACGGGAATTACACGACTCCTTAGGTCAAGTGCTGTCCTTCCTTAAAATCCAAATTAGCTTATTACGCAAAAACTTAGATTGCAGTTGCCGCAGCCCGCTCGTTGAGGCTCAATTAACCGAAATCAATGAAGGCGTGAGCACTGCCTATGTGCAGCTCAGGGAATTGCTGTCGACCTTTAGACTCACGATTAAAGAACCCGATCTAAAAAGTGCCTTAGAGACTATGCTCGAGCAGCTCAGAACCAAGACGAGTATCAAGATCACCTTAGACTATAAACTTGCACCACAATGGCTAGAGGCAAAGCAGCATATTCACATACTGCAGATCACTCGGGAAGCGACCTTAAACGCCATCAAACATGCTGAGGCCAGCCTCATCAATATCCATTGTTATAAGGATGACGAGGGCATGGTCAATATCAATGTTTGCGATAACGGCATAGGTATTGGACATTTAAAAGAACGAGATCAACACTTTGGCATAGGGATTATGCATGAGCGAGCCAGCAAACTTTCAGGTAAAGTCATATTTAGCGACAACGAGATAAGCAGATTTAAACCTGCTACGGCAACCACGATTGAGCAAGGATGCAACGAACAAGACGATACACTCAAGCCTAACCATTCATTCAACCTTGCGCAGCACAGCAAAGGTTCAAGTGGCACTCGAGTGACGCTTATTTTCCCCTCTCAACAGGAGCCTTCAAATGGGTAAACCTTATTCCGTACTTGTGGTCGACGACCATCCCCTCTTACGCAAAGGCATCTGCCAGCTCATTGCCTCAGATCCAGACTTCAGCCTTTTTGGCGAAGCCGGAGGCGGTTTAGATGCATTAACCGCCGTCGCCACCGATGAGCCCGACATCATCTTGCTCGATCTGAATATGAAAGGCATGACAGGCCTAGATACGCTCAATGCCATGCGCCAAGAGGGCGTCACCTCGCGCATAGTGATACTCACAGTTTCCGATGCCAAACAAGATGTGATCCGCTTACTACGCGCCGGTGCCGACGGCTATTTGCTCAAAGATACTGAGCCCGATTTACTGCTCGAAAAACTCAAAAATGCCATGCTTGGCCACAGAGTTATCAGCGATGAAGTGGAGGAATACCTCTACGAGCTAAAAGATGCGACCGATGAGCAAGAATGGATTTCGAGCCTGACGCCAAGGGAGTTGCAAATTCTAGAGCAACTGGCGGAAGGCTTAAGTAATCGGATGATTTCAGAGCATTTACACATTAGTGAAGGCACTGTCAAAGTGCATGTGAAAAACCTACTGCGTAAAGCCAATGCCAAGTCGAGAACCGAAATGGCGGTGCGCTACCTTAATCAGTAATACCTGAGTTTAGCGAGGTATAGCGCAAACAATAAAGGCAATCATATGATTGCCTTTATGTTTTTATCGAACAGAATTTGAATGGACGATTACAGACCTTTCTCGATAAATGTCTGCCAACTCAGTAACGCCAGCTCAAAATCCTCTAAGCCACAATAGGCTTCAGATTCAGCATCATAGAGTGACATCGCCTCTTCTAATTCATACTCTTGCTCGAAACCTAACGTATTCGCAAACACCCGCGCCTGCTCACGCTCTAACTCTAAGGTGAAATCATTACCGACGAGACGCCATGCACCTCGTTTATCGGTTTGAATTTCTTTAATCATGTCTAACACTTGCTGAATTTTGGCTAACTCAGGCCCCAATTCTTCTGTAAACCATTGCCCCAGCACTTCATGATCCATGCTAAAGCTGGCCAGAAAAGTGCCGGTTAAACTGTTACGCCGAAATTCGTATTCCATTTTATTGTCTCTTTGCTCTAAGCCTACTAATGCTAATTTTAACCTATCCTTGCCGAAGTTGCTCGCCCCACGCAGCACAGCCGATTTAATACCAATCGTACAAAATATCTGTTCATTCAGCCGGAGTTCAAGGCTCTTTAGCCAAGGCGAAGGCTTGAAGGCATAGTGGTGCTCTGTCGAAAGCCTTAAACGCAGTATAAAGCGCGTTGCCATGCCGTTAACATCAGCCGCCCTTCGGGAGCCTCACAGGCATCCCACTCCCGTGTTGCATTGGCTTAAAAGGGAATAACCATTCCTGCCTTGGATTGAAATACCTGTGAGGCTCTGAACTGATTAGATATTTAATGTGATTGGTATAACTCTATTGGCGTTGGTCTCATATCCGTTAAGCACAAGTACTGACTTCATTTTCATGGCAAAATCAGTTAGCTTGTTTGTATGATTTTGAAAGTTATATGGAATGCGATATGCACGAAGGATTTATCTACAGTTTAGTGCTAAGCGGCGCCCAAGCGGGTTCCACCTTAAGCTTGGAACAGATCGAAAAATGGGATCCGCAGGATGGTCTACTCTGGTTGCACCTTCGCTATCGCAATAAAAAGGCGCGCCACTGGATACTCAATAGCGGCCTGCCGAAGGTCGAGAGTGATGCCCTACTCGCCCAAGATACTCGCCCCCGCGCCGTTATCGCCGGCGAAGGCATATTGCTCGCGTTACGCGGCGTCAACCTCAACCCCAATTCAGCTCCCGAAGACATGGTGGCCGTGCGTATTTATGCCGATAAACAGCGAATCATATCCACCTGCGATCGCGAGTTACAGTCGGTCAAAGATGTCGCCGAGCTGATCCTTGAGGGCAATGGGCCTGCAACTACGGGCGACTTTATCGTCGCTGTCTGCGAGCGACTCACTAACCGTAAAGTCGAGTTCATCGATAAGTTAGAAGAACAACTCTCTGATTTAGAAGAGCTCGTTGTCTCGGGCAATGTAAAAGACTTACGCACAGATATCGCCGAACTACGCCGCCAAACTGTCGCCATTCGCCGCTATTTAGCGCCCCAGCGTGAAGCCTTTTCAAAAATGATTTCCGAGCAAGTTAGTCTGTTTAACGATTCAGAACGACTTAAACTCAGGGAAACAAACGATAAGCTTATCCGCACCATTGAAGATCTCGATGCCCTGCGCGACAGGGCAAATGTGACTCAGGAAGAATTACTCAGCCAACAATCGGAACAGCTCAATAAACGCTTATATTTCTTATCCTTAGTGTCGGCAATTTTCTTACCATTAGGCTTTTTAACCGGCTTACTCGGGGTCAATATTGGCGGCATACCGGGCGCCGACAACACTTGGGCCTTCGCCACCTTCTGCGGCATATTAATCTCACTCGTCGCCCTACAGATGGCACTGTTTTATCGATTTAAGTGGTTATAGCCTCCTTAAAAACAACAACGCCAATCGATTAGGATTGGCGTTGTTTTCGCTCATTCTTATAAGCTAAGTGATATAAGCGAATTGTTTTGATCCAATGCTTATACGCTAAGCCTTATGATCTAGGCTAGCTATTATGACATCGGCAACTCAAACACATGAGTCATGACTTTATAAAGCTCGGTCCCTTGGTGTACAGACGCCGAAGCAAAGTGCAAAATCGGCACGCAGTCTTGGGGTAAACTGACCGTCTTTAGTTCATCCGCCGTACCGTATAAATCCATACGCAGTAAATTTACTAAGGGCTGTCCCGCAGCCAGTGGTTCACCCACAGGCGCGCGGTATTCCACTAACCCTGAACTTGGTGCGTGATACTTTTTATAGTCTTTAAGGTAACAACCAAAGCGCTGCATTTTAGCGGGGTCAACGGTTTCAGCGATCACGCCGCGGTGGCTTAAATACGCCAAAATCCCTTGGGCATCAAGCAGTGCATCCTCAAGACAGACGCGCTCTTGGCTCGCCAATTCTAAGGTTAACGCCGACACAGCAACGGCTAGATCGCGCCCCTGCGCTTTTGCAAAATCACTTAATTGCCACCAAGGACAAAACGCTGCTTCATCCATGGCGCCACCAAAGGTATTGGGGATAACTAGCGTATAAGGGATCGACAAATACAGCGCAGCAGCTAAGTCATATTCCGGACAATACAAATGCTTACAGGATTTAGGCCCCGTGTGTAGATCGAGCACTATATCCGCGCCGTGGGCCATAATCTGCAGATTAACCGCAAGCCTATGGCCAGTAGTAATGCCCCATTCGTGACGCAACTTTTGCTGACAAGCTTCAACCAAAGTACTGCGATAAGCTTGGATCAGCTCGCTATCACTCAGCTTGGCATGTTCGCTATACCAAGTCGGCAAATCGATAGCATGATTCAAATACTCACGATTCCAGTTCGCCCCCGTAATAGGGTCAAATCGGCCGAGGGTAAACTCACCACTTTTTTGGTTGATCCCAAGGGGATTGGCTAATGGCACTAAGGTGATTTCACCGCGGATGTCACAGAGTTCAAGCTGCTTCATCAACTGATAAATCACCGCATTACCTTGCACTTCAGCGCCGTGGACATTGGCCTGAATATACACTTTGGGGCCAGTCGCCTTATCGTCGCTCGGCTTAAAATGGTAAATAGGCAAGGTGAGCGCTTGCCCTGCGGCAAGCTCGCCAATTTGCAGAGACGATGTTATCGGCAGCATATTAAGCGCCTTCGAACAGATTTTGATGCAGCGATTTCACCACTTGTGCCGCTTCCGATTCTGTCACTAACACACACAGGTTATGTGGGCTGGCGCCTTGGCAAATCATCCGCACATTGTGTGGCTCAAGCACTTCAAACACACGGCGACAAATACCCGGCGTGGTCGCAATACGGTTACCGATAATCGCCACTAAGGCTAATCCATCTTCGACGCGCACTCGGCAATGCTGTGATAATTCTTGCAACAGTGCCTCACTCAACAGACCTTGACCGCTAGAATCTGAACCGGTTTTATCGAGGGTTAGAGACACGTTCACTTCTGAGGTGGTAATTAAATCCACACTGATCTTATGTCGCGCTAATGTCGCAAAGGTTTCCGCTAAAAAGCCCTGTGCATGCAACATCTGCAAACTGTGAAGATTTAACAGGGTTTGGTCGCGGCGCAAAGCCACAGCGCGAAATACGGGTGCATCTTCCACTTGATGGCGGATCCAAGTCCCGCCCTTTTCAGGCTCTTTACTTGAACCCACAAACACTTGAATTTGCTGACGAACGGCAGGAAGAATGGTCGCAGGATGCAATACCTTGGCACCAAAGGTCGCCATCTCGGCGGCTTCATTAAAGCTGATCTCGGCAATCGGAAAAGCATTGGGCGCAAGACGCGGATCGGTTGTATAAATCCCCGCTACATCGGTCCAAATCTCGACCGCTGAGGCGCGTAACGCTTCGGCTAACAACGCAGCAGAATAATCACTACCACCGCGGCCTAATGTGGTCGTTTGACCTGCTTCATCGGCACCGATAAAGCCTTGTGTGACAATCACTTGTTCCGCTAACAGTGGCTGTAGATAATCACGAGCTAAAATCGCAATCTGGTCAACCTGGGGTTCCGCGCGGCCAAAATGGCTGTCGGTACGTAATACTCGACGCACATCGAAGGCACTAGAGTTAACACCTTTCTCGCGGATCACCGCCGAAAACAACGCCGAAGAACATTGCTCACCGAGGGACAACAACTCATCCATGGTCGCTTTGCTGCGTTGTGATGCGAGCGCGTCACTCAATACTGACATGCGACTCAATAATTTATCTAATGCGGCGGCCACATCGTTAGGGCGACCGAGCTTATCTAAAATCGCATATTGAATTTGGGCAATTTGTTTTAATCGCTGTAATCGACCATCGTCGTTAATCGATTCTTGGGTCAATTCCACTAACAGATTGGTTACGCCACTCGATGCGCTGACCACGACTAAACGACAATGAGGATTAGCTAACACTATGTCGGCACAGCGATTCATAGCGTTATAGTCGGCGACTGAGGTGCCACCAAATTTTGCGACAACGAGGGACATTAGCGCACCTCCGTGAAACACGTAGGCCAAGAAATAAACGCAGATTGAATAAAATATTGATTAACTAACATGATCACACTCCGAACTAACTTCGTTCGAAGAGCCTGGTGCTCAATGATAACGCACCCCAAAAGAAGGGAAACAGCAATCGTCACCAGAAGCTCTCCACCAATTACAGGTGACAATCGTCAGGATTCAGCCTGAGCGACCGACATAAATATGCAGCAACCATATCTATGCCTCGGCGTTAATCTCCCTCATCAGTCATCGCTGGAGTTTGTGCTCCTCTGACCGACTACCTAGTTAACGCTCCTCTTCTGTTCCTTTCCTAGGGAAAGGGACGAAAAAAGTAGCAATAAACCCCTAATGAAGTCAATGCTAATTTCATAACAAATGAATAATTTAACTAAAATCTTTTGAAAACAATTAAGTGCTTAAATCGGGTAACTCGTATACCAGCTGCACATAATCACTAAATTTGCCTAAACACACTTCATCATGTCCGGCCAAAGTGCATGGCACTAAGCTCACCTCCCCTTGTTCGACTACATAAATCGCGTATTGATTAAATTTCTTCCCCAATTGCAGCGCCATCGTTCTATCGATAAACACGGCCCAGCTTTTTTCCATGTGGGATAAATCCGGCGCCGCGCCCACTAAAGCACGATAGGGACTGCCGAGTAATTCAATTTCACGGAGAAGTTGGCGATCGAGTAAACGGTTTTGACTGGGAGAAAGCAGCTTTGAAGCAGGATTATGAGCGGTAATAACAGCAAAGGAAAAATCACAGGATAATGCTTGAGTCAGCAAAAATAACGGCGCTTGGTAACATTGCCACAAATCTTGAGTCGTATTGTCCATTGGTAGTCTAATCGAAAAATGAACCCAAGCTAGTGTAGCAGAGTGATTGTAAAATCCAAAGAGGCGTGAACTGGCTCACAGGAATGGCAAATACATTAGTTATACTAATCAATAGCTAAAGTAAATATCATGGTAAAAACCCCGACTCACCTAAAATTTGTTAACATTTCATTTGTTAACAAATGACTAAAACGAGTACAATGTGCGTACTGGTGAGTTGAAACAGATTGAGCAAGATGCTTATCGTTCAATACAGTTTGTTACATATATCGCTTTAAGTAACGTGAACTGACCGGGCATCTGTTTAAAATGTGTTCTACATTTGATTTGTCTTTTAAACATTTAAAAAAACAATAGTTAAGGAACTTATTCTAACTATTGCTTATCGAAGTTGGTACTGATTACGTTTTCTCGTATTACACTTAAACGTGCACTTAATCTACATCCAGATATAGATGTCACCGTAAAGATTTTCCTTTTGAGCACAAAGCAGTTCAAGGAAGTATCAACGCTTTTATGAATATAAGAGCCCGAAGTAAGTTGCTCTTATTGGTTAGTATAAACTGATTAAAATTTAGGTAAATAATATGCAAAATCCGCACATTCTGATCGTTGAAGATGAAGCCGTTACCCGTAACACGCTGAGAAGTATTTTCGAGGCAGAAGGGTATGTGGTAACTGAGGCCAATGATGGCGCAGAAATGCATAAGGCTATGCAGGAAAACAAAATTAACTTGGTCGTTATGGACATTAACTTGCCAGGCAAGAATGGCCTGTTGTTGGCACGTGAACTACGTGAAATCAACAACATAGGTCTGATCTTCCTGACAGGTCGTGACAACGAAGTCGACAAAATCCTTGGACTTGAAATTGGCGCGGACGATTATATTACCAAGCCGTTCAACCCACGTGAATTGACGATTCGTGCTCGTAACCTTCTGACTCGCGTCAACAGCGCTGGTGCCGAAGTCGAAGAAAAGAGCTCAGTAGAATACTATCGCTTCAACGATTGGAGCTTAGAGATCAACAGCCGTTCATTAGTGAGCCCACAGGGTGAATCTTACAAACTGCCACGTAGCGAATTCCGCGCTATGCTGCACTTTGTTGAAAACCCAGGCAAAATTTTGACTCGTGCCGATCTACTGATGAAAATGACTGGCCGTGAACTTAAGCCACACGATCGTACTGTAGACGTGACTATCCGTCGTATCCGTAAGCATTTCGAAAGCTTGCCAGATACGCCAGAAATCATCGCGACTATTCACGGTGAAGGCTATCGCTTTTGCGGTAACTTAGAAGGCTAATTGCCCGCTAAGCGACAATCGCATTAGCAACAGGATTGATTCGATAAGAATCGATTCACAAAAAACCAGATCCTAGGATCTGGTTTTTTTATGCCTAAAATTTAGCGAATCAGATTAATAGGCGACGCTTACAGAGTTAAGAGTCAGGTTGATGGCAAAGCCGATGTCCAAAATAGAAACAAAAATATTTATAAAACAGCAGCATAATTATAAAATAAGCTCAACCAATCAGCGCTAATGAGAGCGAGTGATGTAAGCGCTAAACAAGGAGCGAGCCTACAACGTATACGTAAGGCATAGCAGCATACGCAAGCAGACCCACTCTCTATCTCGCGCTACTTAGCGCTTTTCAGCTGTCTATCGAGGAAATCCGCTAATGAGCGGTATAAGTGATTACGCACTTTCTCGCCACGCATCGAATGTTTAGATCCCGGATAATCGATCATCTGGAATAATTTGCCTTCATCCTGCAGCGCTTTATAAACCCGAGTGCTGTTTTCAAACAAGACGTTATCGTCAGCCATGCCGTGATACATCAATAGACCTGCTTGATAGTTTTTCACGTAAGGAAACACGCTGCTGGCTTCATAACCCTTTTCATTAGCTTCGGGGTGACCTAAGTAACGCTCAGTATAATGGGTGTCATACAAGCGCCAGTCGGTCACAGGTGCGCCCGAAATCGCGGCTTTAAAGTAATCTGGCGCCTTAAATAAACTCATCAAAGCCATATAACCGCCGTAGCTGTGGCCGTAAATCGCCACATTATCGGCATCGACAAAGGGCAAACTGCGTAAATACTCCACCCCCACTTTTTGATCATTCACTTCAGCTTCGCCCAAATGACGGTAAATCACCTGCTCAAACCGAGTGCCTCTGTGGGCGCTGCCGCGGTTATCTAATTGGAATACCACATACCCTTGTTGCACCAGATACTGGGTAAAGTAGTCCTGCTCACTCCAGCTATTAGTCACTAACTGGGCGTGCGGCCCACCGTAAACTCGCACTACGACAGGGTATTTCTTGCTTGCATCGAAGGGAACGGGTTTGAATAAACGGGTTTGCAGCACTTGGCCATCTTCGGCTTTCAGTTCACCAAATTCAGGGATTTGCCACAGCCCTGCATAATCATATAAAGGATGACCTTGCTTAACCGCATTTTGCTCGACCCAAGCCAGTTGCTGGCCCTTATCACCGTGTAAACTGATTTGCGGTGGCTGAGATAAGCTGTTGAAATAATCCAGATATACGCTCTGATTATCGGCGAAAACAGGATTGTGTACCCCCGCTTGCTTGCTCACGCGCTCAACCTTGCCGCCCGCTAAAGGCACGCGATAAAGCTGTTTTTCAATTGGCGTGTCTTTACGGCCGGTGAAATACACCCAGCCTGCGGTTTCATCTATGTATTCCAACTCATCGACAGCCCACTCGCCCTTAGTCAATTGCGTTTTGAGTTTACCTTTTAAGTCAAAAAGATACAGATGATTAAAGCCGTCACGCTCAGACGCCCAAATAAAGGCAGACTGCTGTTTTAAGAAGTGCAGATCGTTATTGAGGTTTACCCAAGCATCACTGCGTTCTTTCACTAAGGTTTTTGGCTTAGTCAGCGCATCTAACGCAACTAACTGCAAATCGAGCTGATGTTGATCGCGGCTCTGCCACTGGAACGACAAGTGTTTGCTATCGGGCAACCAATCGACACGCGGCAGGTAAATATCTTTGCTCTTTTCTTTGCGATTCTCTTCGCGCAGGCTCACCCAATTGATGGCCTTATCTTTTAGCGTGACCACACCTAATGCGATGTCGACGTTGTTTTTACCTGCGGCTGGGTAACGCTGCTCGGTAAGTTTAATGCCATCGGCATAGATCTCGTTACGGGTCACTTGCTCGACCGCAGACTCATCGATACGGGTAAAGGCGATGGCCGATTCATCGGGCGCCCACCAGTAGCCAGTCATGCGATCCATTTCTTCTTGAGCGACAAATTCCGCCATGGCATTTTTAATCGCCCCGCCGCCATCTGTGGTCATAGCCTCAAGTTTTTTGCTCGCCAGATCTAACACATACAGATTTTGATCCCGAACGAAAGACACAAAATTGCCCTTAGGCGATAGACGTGCATCTGTAGCGAACCCTTCACCAATCGGCAATTGAGTCACGCTCTTGTCGGCCAGGGAAAAGTAATACAGATTCCCAGCAGCGGGGATTAATAGCGCTTGGCTATCATCGGCCCAGAAGTACTCCATAATGCCTTCGCCATAAATACGTTGGCGTTCGCGGCGCGCTTTTTCTTCATCGGATAATTCATTGGTCGCGAGTTTATCGGCATTTAATAGCAGGCTCGACTCACCAGTTTTGACATCCATCTGCCAGAGATCATAAAAACTTTGATTATCATTACGGCCAGCAAGATAGGTAACTCGCTGCCCATCGGGGGACAATTTCAAACCACGAGGACTGGTGCCCGCTAAGGCAGGCGAGGCATTCATTCGCTCAATCGTCAGTGGCTGTTTGCCACCTTCCATTGCCAAAGCAGGGGTCGTTGCTGAAATCATAGCTGTCGAAATCATGGCCATTTGGCTCGCTATCAGTAGGGGAACGGCGCGCACCTTAAGTGAGCACGCAGGGAACCAAGTTAACCTATTTTTAATCATTATTATTCCTTGGAAGTATAATCGCCTAAGATGTCAGCGATTAAAAACAAGCCGACATTGTGCCAGAGGCAAACCCCAAATAGAAATAGCATGCAATATACAGATACAAATTAGGATCATCTCATAGGCTCAGTCCAAATAATCCCTAAAAGCCCTAATATTCGCTAAAAGCATCAGCAACATCGCTGAAATTGTCGACTAACTGAGTTATCATTCGCGGCAAATAACGAAATTGACCTCATTGTTGAACCTCTAAAGGACATAACATGCAGACTCTGGCCCAGCACCTGACCTCACAGGCAGTGAACGACTCCCTCTCCCACCTCATTTTAACCTTAGCCGACACCTCAAAAGCCATTAGCCATGCCGTTCGCCACGGTGCGCTTGCAGGCGTGTTAGGCGCGACTGAGCAAGAAAACGTCCAAGGTGAAACCCAGAAAAAACTGGATATCATCACCAACGACATGCTCAAAGATGCATTAAAAGCTGACGGTACAGTGCGCGGTTTAGCGTCGGAAGAAGAAGATCATGTGGTTGAAGTCAGCCAAAATGGCCAATATCTGGTGTGTTTCGATCCACTAGACGGCTCATCTAATATTGATATCAACTCGTTAGTCGGCACGATTTTCTCTATCCTGCCCGCCCCTGCTGGCGAGTTGACTGAAACCAGCTTTTTACAATCTGGCCGTGCGCAATTAGCCGCAGGTTATGTACTTTATGGCCCATCGACCATGCTGGCATTAACCACTGGCCAAGGTGTGCAACTCTTTACTTTGCACCCAGAAACCAATGAGTTTTTACTGACTAACGCCGCCATGAGCATTAGCCCAGAGACCCAAGAGTTTGCCATTAACATGTCGAACCAACGTTTTTGGGAAGCGCCAATGCAAACCTATATTGCCGATTTACTGCTCGGTAAAATTGGTCCACGCGAAAAATCATTCAACATGCGCTGGATTGCGGCCATGGTCGGCGACGTACACCGCGTGCTATCACGTGGCGGTATTTTCACCTACCCAACCGACAATAAAGATCCTAAAAAACCGTACAAACTGCGCCTGATGTACGAAGCCAATCCAATGGCCTTCTTAGTCGAACAAGCCGGCGGTAAGGCTTCAACGGGTTATGAAACTATTTTAGACATTACCCCAACGCATATTCACCAGCGTGTTGCCGTTATCCTAGGCAGCAGCAATGAAGTCGACGCTTGCCTGAGCTATCACGGTATTGATTACAGTGAAGAGCCAAATATAGAGTAAGCCGAATCGCTTAGCTTCTGATTTTTAGGATAAAAGCCACTGAACATAGTGGCTTTTTTGCTGTCGCGTAATGCGACATTTGAGTTTTATACGGCTTTACCGCCGGAGTAATTGCGGCCTTACGGCCGAGAAATTCGTGGGGCTTCACCCTCAATCAATTGTGATGATTTGTTTGGTGTCTCAAGAACAAAGTTATCGCTGTGAATCGCGATTAATAATTGCGGCCTTACGGCCGAGGTGAATCAAAGTCGTGGTTCTTCAACCCACACCCGACCAAGGAGGACTGCTCGTCCTGTCCTCCTTGGATTCTCCAAGACGCCCCTAGCGAAGTTACATGCATTGAATACTGGCTTCGTGCTTATTCGAAAATAGCTAACGCTTCCGATGGTACATCCTGTACCCCGAAAGCTACGCAGACATCCTGTCTGCGTCACGCGCCATTCTTTCAATAAAGAGTCTTCAACGCCCTTCAGCAACTTCGCAGGGAAAGGTGAACTTCTGTAACTTCTGTGTTGGCTGTAACTCCCCAAAGATTTGTACTTTCCCATCTTTGAGCTACGTTAACGTTTAGCGATTTTTGTCTTTATCTTTCAATGGCAAAGTGGGTATTATGAGGCTGATTATTATCAAGTTATGAATGGACGCTGTTGATAAATGATTCTAAAAACCAAATCACTTCAAAATACCCAAACACCACAAACGATTGCGGGTCAAAAACAAGAACAGGATGTTGCCTTCTATTTACGCCGCGCCTTCAAAGATCATCCAGAAGTGTTGGTCATCAATGATTTTCGATTCACCTTTAATGACGAAACCGCGCAAATTGATCACTTAATTATCTACACCTACGGTTTTGTATTAATTGAATCTAAAAGCATAAAAGGCCATGTAGAAGTCAACCAACAGGGTGAATGGACGCGTAGTCACGGAAGTAAATGGTTTGGTATGCCATCTCCTATCAAGCAAGTTGAACTACAACAAGCACTGCTTAAAGAAATGCTAAAACAGCATAGAAGTGAAATTCTAGGAAAATTACTTGGTATAAGACAACAAAGTTTTGGTATGCGTTGCTGGAACCATGTGTGCGCGGTCTCAAGTGATGCGGTAATCAACAGAGATACTATGCCAACGACCATTTCTGAGTTGTTAGTTAAAACAGAGTTTTTAGTCGATAAACTTGAAAAAATCATGAATTTTAAAAGTAAGTTCATGCGCATTATAAATGTAAGCGACACCCGCCCCGACTTTAATCAACAAGAACTCAATTCCATTGCCAAGTTCTTAATCGATCGGCATATAGATCCATATCAAGCAACGACTGAAATACCGCCCGCACAGTCACAACAAATAAGAGAGCCTGTTGCACACTTTGAAGTTAACAAAGCAGTTGAAGCTAAAACCCAAGCAGCCACACACAGCATTCTCAGCTGTAAACATTGCGGAGAATCAAAAAACTACACCCCAATGTACGGTAAGTTTGGTTACTACATCAAATGCAACCAATGCACTAAAAACACGCCAATGAAACAAGCCTGCCCACAGTGCCAAAGCAAAAATATCAAAATACAAAAACGCAGCCAGAGCTATACCCTCACCTGCCAAGATTGCAGCCATAGCTCACAGGTGATTTAAAGCTTGGCGAAATTTCGCTCTAAATTGCATTATTTCAAATAAAGGTGGGTTCATGAAAAATAGAATAAACAGAGTACCGTCCCATCTTAGCTTATTAACAGTGAACGTTTTCACTGGCCTAATGATGTAATACACATATGCATCTATAAATTTTAGATAATATTATCTAACCTCAGTATAAAACTGTTGCAAAAAGCAACTACAAATAAGGAAGTTATAAAATGACAACAACGCTAAGAGAAGAGGCTTTAAAGTTCGGAAAAATTAAAGAGGTTGATGGTGCCGAAATTATACTACATGCAGATGTTCTAGAGCGCGAATTTAGCGGTACAAAGCTATGTGCAGAGGTTGGTGCTTATGTTAACTGTGGTGGATCACACGGTAATACAATATGTACTATAAACAAGGTTCAGATCACTGAGGTAGAGAAGACAAAAAGAACAGAAGATGGGATTGAAATTGTTAGAGAAGAAAGAAAAGTAGTAACACTTACAATATTAGGTTGTGCTATACATGGTAAGTTTAGCAGAGGTACTAAACGGCTACCTACAATAAATTGCGACACATACTTTCTTAGTAGTACCCAAGTTAATCAATTAATAGGAATTGACTTAGAAGAAAATAAAGAACACTTTTGCGTTACGGATATAAGTGATGATAATCAAACTTACTTAAACCTTGATAAACTAATGGGAAGACATACAGCTATATTAGGGACAACAGGCAGTGGAAAAAGCTGTACCGTTGCCTCTATTGTGCAATCAATATTATCTAACTATGAGTGCCCAAGAATTTTATTTTTTGATATTCACAACGAGTACCCTTCAGCATTTGGTCATAACCCTGACTCGCCACATGAAAGCTTTAAAAGTAGGACAAATTCAATTACTTGGAGTGAATTTTCGCTTCCATATTGGTTTTTAGATTTGGAGGAGTTCTTTGGTGTTTACAATCTTGAACCTGGCTCTAATCAGAAAGCGATAATAAAAAGACTAATAACTAAACTAAAAGAAAAAGAAGCTAAAACTCAAGAAATTGATAACATTATTGTGTCAGCTGACACTCCAATATTTTTTGATATTGATACTCTTTTAGAAAACTTGAATGACGAAAAAGATTCACATAAAAATGCTACAGATAAAAAGCCATATGAGAGCATCATTCTAAAGATCCAAGCTGTTCGGCATGATACACGTTACTCTTTTCTTCATCGAAAAATTGATGATAAAACCTCGATAGTAGAATACTTTGAATTCATTTTAGGTTTGGGAGAAAATGAAAAATACCTAAACATATTAGACTTAAGTGGTTTACCCGCAGAAGTAAGAGCCGTATGTGTAGGTGTTATATCAAGACTATGCTTTGACTTTAAATATTGGGATTTAGACCCTGAAAACATTCCACTTAACTTAGTACTCGAAGAAGCTCACACCTATATTCCAGAAGAAAGTGACTCAAAGTACAATATAGCAAAAGAACGAGTTGAAAGAATTGCTAAAGAAGGTAGAAAATATGGAGTTGGGTTAACAATTGTTACTCAACGCCCCTCAAATGTCTCTACAACTGTTTTATCACAATGTGGTACATACATAGCTCTAAGGCTTACTAACGACCTAGATCAAAACAAGATAAAAAGGTTGCTACCTGACACATTGGCTGGCCAAGTTAACTTTTTGCCTAGCCTAAGAGATGGCGAAGCTTTTGTTTCTGGAGATTCAATAAATTTACCAAGAAAAGTACAATTCAAAGTGCCAAACCCAATGCCTAGGAGTAATGATGTTAAGTATCATCGTTCTTGGAAGTTGGGTAAACCTTCAGAATACTCTTTAAGTTCATTAATGGACTCTTGGTACAAGCAGGATAAATCCAAATGAAAATTGACTCAATAAAACTTTGTGGTTGGCGTTCATATGATTTAAATGGAGTCTGTATAAGTGGTTTAAAGTCAATTAACCTCCTAATTGGACCAAATAATTCAGGGAAGTCTAATTTATCAAGATACTTCAATTACTTAAAAGGCATCGCTAGCAAAGATCTGTATAGTGGCACTGTAATTTCGGTTGCGACTGAACTTGATGAAAGTCAGACTTGGTGCTGGAAAAAAAACAAAATAAGCTGCGAAATTTCACTTTCAAATGATAATATATTCATAGAAAATGACAAAGTGTTTTATAAGGCAGATAAGTATAAAGTATCTCTAAATTGTCATCATGATATAAACTCTAACAGGTCAATTTTAAATTTAAAGGTGAATGACAAGCCTATTTTCAATGATGAAAATTTAATTTGTACTGATTTTAAAAATGATATATTCGTAGATCCGATTGATGATGTTAATGGGTTTCATGACAATAAATTATATTGGACAAAATTTTTAAGTTCACTAGTTTTTGTTGATCCTATTCGACATCACTCTCGCAATTCAAATAACAAGCAAAGCTACTATTTTGATGGCGCAAAAATCATTGAAGAACTTGACAAGTTAAGAGTTGATAGGGCAACTCCATCAAACTGGGCTGGATATAAAAAACAAATTAAGATTTGGTTGACAGAAATTTTATCAGAGGAAGTAACTAACATTGATATTTTAGAAAAAGATTTAAGTATCGAATTTGAATCTGGACTATCTTTCTCTTTAGATCAGCAAGGCACTGGAGTCTCTCAAATAGTTATGTTGCTATCACATCTTTGGATCAACAAAGATGTTATTTTAAATGTTTTCCTAGAGGAACCCGAAGCCAATTTACATCCAGAAGCTGTAGTTAAACTTGTTAATATATTCGAAAAACAGCTAACTAACCATAGATTTTTCATAACAACTCATTCGCCATCTCTTATCGACTGTCTAAATGAAAACTGGGCCGTATACAGAACTATAAAATCACAAAATGGCGCAAGTTCAATAAGCAAAAATGACAATATAATCAAGTATTATGAAACTTTAGACTCACTTGGTGTAAAAGCATCTCAAATACTCCAAGCTAATACAGTCTTATGGGTCGAAGGACCTAGTGATAGAATTTACTTAAAAAAATGGATTGATATTTATTCAGATGCAGAACTAAAAGAAGGAAAAGACTATTCATTTTTATACTTTGGTGGTACAAACCTATCTTCTTTCACAGTATTAGATGATATTGATAATAATCTGATTAATATCTTAAGCACAAGTAGAAAAGCATACTTGATAGCCGATTCAGACTGTTCTTCACAAGAATACAGAAATAATGATACTTTAAAATCTTATCTGACGTCCATGTTAGATAGACTTAAAGTAGTTGATACCAATATAGAAGGATTAGATTCATCAATAAAAGACTATGTTAAAGTATGGATTACCAAAGGCCGTGAAATAGAGAACTACATTTGTAAGGAACTATTTTTTGACACCTTAACAAGCAAAGGATTCAAGCGGGAGTCAATTGGTAAGGGGAATAATCGAAAAATGCTGGAATTAAAATCTGGAAATACATCAGATTTTAATTTTGGAAAGTTTGATGCATTTGACAAAGCTATTGCCGATTTTTACCAATATCAAAATGGAGATCCGATTGATAGACTAACTTCTGATAATATTGCCTTGAGTTATGCAAATAAAAAAGTGCAGATTGCAAAGTCAATATCAGGCAAATTCCATAAGTCAAACTGTTCTGTTTTTGACTTAGAAGATAGAATAAAAGACTTGATTGAGTTTATTAGAAAATAACCCAACATAAGTAAAGCATTTAACACTTTACTTTATGAAAGATGGGCTGATATACCGGTTTGGGAGAATAAACAGCCAACACTGGGACCACAGAAGTTCACCCTCCCCTCGGAGTTGCCGCAGGGCGAATAGACAAATTGCGTGAGTCTCGCCATGGATGGCGAGCTAGCTTTCGCAGGTGCAGGGATGCATCCTTCGGAAGCGATAGCAAATTTGTCGATGAGCACAAGAGGCTTTCAACTCCGTTGGGGGCGTCATGGAGCATCCAAGGAGGATAGGACGAGCAGTCCTCCTTGGTCGGGTGTGGGGTGAAGCCCCACGACTTTGACTTACCTCGGCCGTCAGGCCGCAATGACTATACATCTACATAAACAAGTGTGGGATGAAGCCCACGACTTTGACTTACCTCGGCCGTAAGGTCGCAATTACTCACATAGTCATGGCGATAACCTTGCCAATTCAAACACCAAGCAAATCAGCATCATTAGCGGGTGTGGGTTGAAGACCCACGACTTTAATCTACCTCGGCCGTAAGGCCGTATTGCTCTTCTACACGTCAGTGAGAACGAAACCACTAACTCGCAACACAAAGATTTTGCTGAATCTTCCAACGGCGCTGCATCACAGGAATCGAAAACCCATAACATATCACCACAATCAAAGGTTGAAGCTGAAAACTCAACTCAGGCCACAACATAAAAGCAGCCGCGCAAGCCACAGTGCGCACTATCGCATGCACTATGGCCACCTTTTGCGCAGCTAAAACACCGTGGACTAACCACATTAAACCTGTTTGCACCGCAAGGGCGAAAGGCAAGGCCAGATAATTTTCCATAAAAAAGGGAATACTGATACTAAAGGTTAAAAAACTCATCCCCATCGCAGCGAGAAACACAGTCTCAAACCAATTACGCTCAGCGCTTTTCTTAAACGAGATATTCTCGCCTGTCAGCCGCGAAATCCCCATGGCAAGGTAGATAATAGAACCTGTACCGATAAAGACCGCCATCACCAACTGCGAAGGAGGTAATACAAAGCTCAATACAAACAGTAGGCTCCACACAATCATGCCGGATAAGGGCATAGCTAAAGCACGTTGTTGACGGTATTCGATTAATTGTTGGTCCAGTGATTTATGTTGCATGATTAAGCCTCCTTGTTTAGATGACTTAAGTATCTGCGTAAAATGTCCATCACGGCAGTGTGAGTTGTCAGCAATCTAGGATGACAAATGTCACTTCCTTCATCAAAGCCCTAAAATGCCAAGAAAAATGATTATCCATGGCTGAATTTGCTTGGTATTAGGTTGAAAAAAGCGACGATCAGACATATCAAAGGCAGTGCAAATTAAACGATGTGGCGCTACTAACACCTAACATAGGGTTTAAATAACCACAGAGGTTACAAAAAAACACAATAACAGCATATAACTCACGCCATTGTGATTGGGTAATAGCGCGCATAAAGTGCATTATGTTACTGTTTTAGTCATTAGTGACTCGATTTTTTTACCGCATTTTAGATAAAGGGTTTAATGGATTATGGAACAAATATTTGAAAAATTAATGTATGCATCGCGCTGGATTATGGCGCCAATTTATTTGGGACTCAGCTTTGTTTTATTGGGCTTAGGCATTAAATTCTTCCAAGAGATCTTCCATATTCTGCCGATCATTTTTGAGATGACGGAAGTGGATTTAGTGCTGGTGACCCTGTCCTTGATTGATATCACCCTAGTCGGCGGCCTGATTGTGATGGTGATGTTTTCTGGCTACGAGAATTTTGTCTCGCAGCTGGATGTGGGCGAAGACAGTGAGAAGCTAAGCTGGCTTGGCAAACTGGATTCTGGCTCACTGAAAAACAAAGTCGCCGCTTCTATCGTGGCGATTTCATCCATTCATCTACTAAAAATCTTTATGGATGTGAAGAATATCGATAACGACAAAATCATGTGGTATCTGTTAATCCACATCACCTTCGTGTTGTCAGCCTTTGCCATGGGCTATTTAGATAAAATGACCCGCGCTGGTAAGTAGCAGAATCGCAAGCTGTATATCTTATGATATCGTAAAAACAAAAAAGCCACTGATGACAGTGGCTTTTGCATTTATAGCATATGACTTAACGTCCAGATTAGCTCTTCGCTAGTTCAACCTGATGCACTTTCTCGGTTTGGTCCACTATGGTCAATACCGCAGCATCACCTACCACGTTACAAGAGGTCAGCACCATATCGATAATGCGGTCTAACGCCGCGACAATGGCGAAGGCTTCTATCGGTAAACCCATTTGATGGATTAACACACCTATCATCACCATGCCGCCGCCAGGCACACCGCCGGCACCGACAGAGAGCAGGAATATACTAAATAGCAGCGAAGGCAATTGATCAGAGGTGATAGGCATACCAAAGGCGTTAGCGACAAAGAAAATTGCGATAGTGATGTAAATCGCCACACCGCCCATATTCATGGTCGCGCCGAGTGGCACACCAAAGCCTGCTACCGCGCGATTCACACCTAACTTTTCGGTTAAGGTGCGCATAGTCACAGGGATAGTCGCATTCGAGCTTGCGGTCGACAGTGAAAATAGTACTTGCTCTTGGGTCTTCTCGCGGAAAGTTTTGGCCGAAATTGGGGTAAATATGCCCACAGCCATTGGGTAAACCACAAAAATCCACAGCAGTAGCAGCGCGAGGATCAGCACCATGTACTCAACTACGCTCATAAACACGCCAGCATCTAAAGTCGCGCCGAGCTTGAACATCAAGGCAAACACACCGTAGGGCGCTAGGCTCATGACCACAGAAATCAGCTTCATCATGATTTTATTCGCGGTTTGAAAACCTTGCACTGCGCCAGCGACATGCTCACCGAGTGACTTGATCACGCCGCCAAGCATTAAAGCCATAAAGATCACTTGCAGCATATTGCCCGACATAAAGGCCGCTACAGGGTTACGTGGGACTATGTCGATCACCAGTGCCATCAAACTTGGCAGCTCAGTCGCAGTAATCGCCACGCCGTCTGTACTGCTCATATCGACACCTTTACCAGGGTCGAGTAACAGCACGACTAATAATGCCGTCGCGATCGCGACAAAGGTATTGATGATGTAAAAACCAAAGGTCTTACCGCCTAAACGGCCAAAGCTTTTAAGATCTTGCAGCTCACAGACACCACAAACAATACTCACAAACACGAGTGGCACAACCAGCATCATGATCATATTGACGAACATAGTGCCAACACCGCCGGCAAGCTCGACCAAATTGTCCGAGAAGAAGCCGATATCGTTTAAGAAGTACTGCACTATTGTGCCGAAAATAAGACCCGCAAACAGACCTATAAAGATCCGCGTCGAAAGTGATTTCATCATGCTTGTGGTTTCCCCAGAAATGTAGTTTTTTTGTTATTCATCTTCCATGATGAGCACAATTGCCAATCCATTTTTGGCTTAGGCAGGGGATAGTGAAACATGCTAGCCGTTAATTCAATGAATAAATTTCACTTTTTCATCTTAAATTAAGCTAACTGCATCACGGAAAATTAGTAATAAATTGATTTTAAATGACAAATAATAATTATGCTCAATCAATGAGCAGGCTAAAGACTTATTTAAAACTGCATATTTAAACAGAATGAAAACCAATAAATAACAATGTAAACATATTAAAAACAATTAGAAAATCAACCTCAGTCTTAATGACTGAAATTCAAATTATAAAAGAATTTAAAACTAGACAATTGCACTAACGCAGAGAGATGGAATGCGTGATGGCTAAATATATGGCACTAACACTAGTTCAAGCCCGTGAGCTAGCAGGTGTTGCTGTTTGATGCTAATACTGTGTTGAGTTAACCAAAAAGCTAATTTTTGCCAACGCTTTAAATCGGCATGCTGAAGATATTTGGTCTGTTTTGCTTGCTTGTCGAAATCATTGGTTGAATTAATTTGCCCAATGCCCAACAACTCGGCAGCAGCCGTCAGCGCAAGTTGCGGCACAAGGCAATGGGTCACGCCTGTAAGAGTGTGTGCGATTTGCAGCCCTGCGGGATCTAAGTCGGTAAAGGCGATAATCGGCAGCTCGCCTGCCATAGCTTGCAAAAAATGCCGCATACCAATCGGTGAATGATGACCGCTACCGCGGTAAATAACCATGAGGTTCGTTAGATCCTCAGGTAAACGCGCTTGATGGATAACATCAAACACATCCAAGTTTTCAACCACTAAGATGGCTGCGACATGAAGTTCACGGCAATGCTTTTGTGCTTCCTCCAAAGGAATACGCAGCGATGTGCGAGTTGAAATCGCAGTTGGTGAAGATCCGAAACCTAGATACTTCATCAAAACGTATTCGGCTTCTGGGCGGATCTTAGCGAGCTTCTCATTATGACTTTTGGCGGACATCGCCATGCGATCGACATTGAAATCCAGATCCCTGAGATCAAGTCCCATTAGCGCCAACACGCCTTGCCTTAACAGATCAAAGTCTATGGGTGCGAAGCACAAATATTTTTCAGACTCATCTAACTCGCCCACTTCTAACTCGCGGTAAATCGCGCGCCAGTTAGCCGTGAGCTTAACCTTGGGAGAACGCTTAATAAAAGCCTTCTCCAACAGTTGTAATTGTTGCTGGCCTAGGCGAGCCATAACTCAACATCGCGAATAATAAAGTTGCCGCTATAGATGGGATGCGGTTCGCCCAAGGGCTCAAGCTCAAAATAAGCCTTGTGTTCATCGGGTAGGCCTTCATAACCGCCAATGACTTGATAAATCCAGCTTTCGGCTTCCCAAGGCAATGCCTTATCCACCAGATATTCCAGCGCGGATTGACGCAGGCCAGACTCAATAACATCGACAAAATACTCATCCACCGCCTGTTTGAGCGGATTATCCGGCACATCGAAGTCTTCACTTTGGGTGAGGGACACGGACGCATCTCGCTCACGCACCGCTTCAATCACGGGATGACGACTAATGGCTTTAATGTGCGCGACTATGCCCATCAACTCTAACTCTTGGCTGGCGTTGTGCACGTCTACTGAAGCAGGCGCGAGCAAGATTTCGGCGCGATTGAATAGGCTCGGAATTTCCTTGTGGGACACATGGTCCGCAGGCCGATAATCCGGATGCAAGTCAGTGTAGAGTAACCAGCCCTTGAGCAAACGGGTACGGCCACGGATTTGTCTGAAGCGGCCTAAGAGTTCGAGTAAACGCCCCTGCACTACGCTCAATTCCTGAGCGCAGTCGCTCATGGTTTCTTGTAAAGTCGTCACTAAGAGTTTTCGCAGCTCTCGGATATCGCCAGCGATTTCGCCGAGCTCACTAAACTGGAACATCTCTAAGCCATTAAGCAATTCAGAGACTTGGCTTTGGGCTAATTCGTTTTCGCGGATCTTAGCGTTGATCGTACCGACGTAGCCGAACTCGTTATTGATCCGGCCCCAGAGCACACGAATCGAATAACGCAGACTGTCGGCAAAGCTATAAACATGCTCGCTCAAATCCGACAAATAGGCTTCGGCAGCGCTGTAATCTGAGCTGTGACGGGCTTCTTTGTAGTGGTCGGCCAAGGTTTTAATGGTCGCGAGAGCCGAGCCGACGTTAGAGTCGATTTGGCGATTACGCTCGTCACTTAAGCCTTCTTCGAGCAAGGCACGCACAGAACGCTTAAGACGCAACTCTTGATCTGGCTCTGGCCGCCACAAAATGCCGGCCTGTTTAAGCTTTTCGACCACGCTTGGATCGTGGGCATCCTCGTTTAAGGAACCCGCTAAATAGGCGTCCATAATGATGTCAGCATGGCGACCTAACTGCTTGAGCAGCTTAACCCCCGCCTGATGTAAGTTACTGCTCATCACGGCCTCCTTGGTCGCAGCTTTTACCTAGGTTTAATCGTGCCAACATTAGATTAAGTCCCGCTGAGTCGCCGTTTCCGCCTGCGCTTCTAGGCTTAGGCCTTCGGTTTCGTCGATAAACCGAATGACTTCATACAGATAATCCAGCTTGCCCGTGGCGATATAGATTTGCTTCTCCGCATTGGGTCGCACTAAATAGCCGAGTTCGACTAAACGTTTGAAGACTAATTTGATTTGCGCGTCGCTGTTAGTGCTGGTCGAGCCAAATAAACGATATTGACTGAGTTTGGCTAACTGCTCACGAAACGCCGGTGTGTCTTCGATACGGCTTTGCAGCTCAGTTAAACGCACGGGCGCGCCTTCGCTCAGCGGCGCATCTTGGCCACTGGCCTCTTGCACTAATACCAACCATTCCACCAGCGGGATCAATGCCTGACAGATATCTTTAAACTGCGATGAAATCACTTTGCGTTCGCTATCGCCAAGCTGCAAATAACCGCAGAAGAACACATCACCTTCGGCGGCAGACGCCACGGTACGGTTGATTTGATTGAGATAGGCCTCGACCCGCTCGCGGGTGCTGTTATTTTTAAGGGCGCGCCAGCCTTCTTCATTGGTGGTGCGGCAAATAAACTCGCCCTTGAGTAACAGCTCAATTAACGCGCCAGTACCGACTAATACGGTTTGAGTTGCATCGCTCATTAGATGGCCTCCTTGCTCAGGCGTTTACTCAACATATCGGCAATCGGGTTGACCTTAGGTTTTACCACCTGCAACTTCTTGGTTTGTTTGTTGATAATGTAACGGTTAGCGAACAAGTTCAGCACCTCGGACTCTGGGTTCGGGAAGGCCCCCAGCACACAAATATTGTTGTTTTCGCAGGCATCGAAAATCTTCTTCACGTTGGTATGGTGCAAAGTGCCCAACTCATCGATTGGCCAGTGAATGGTCACATCGGCGCGGCCACGCAGCAAGCGCGTGAATGCCAGCAAGAACTTACACAAAATCAGATACGCCATACCGTGGCTTGAGGATTCGTTAAGCTGTCTGTCGGTGCGGATGATCAAATCGCTGTTACCTTCTTTGAGGCGCAGCTCGATTTCCAGCAACTTAGAGATGCCTCCCGTTAACGCGGCGCGGCCGATAATGTCTAAGGCGCGGCGCATGCTGTTGGTGTAATCCTCATCAGGCAAGCCATTAAAGCCATCGGCTTTCCAATGTTTAAAGGCTTTGACGAACTGTTCAAGTTCAGGCCAGAACTCTAACTCGCTGATGCGCGAACGAATACGTACCGCCGATTCAGACACGCCTTCGAGGAATAACTCTTCGCCCACTTCGCGGGTAATACGCGCACTTTGGGACGCGATGCGACGGTCGATATCGGCTAATACATCGTAGAAGGCGGTTAAGTCGACACCGAAAATCCGTCCTTGTTCACGCAGCGCGGTAATCGATTGCGGCACTATCACGTTCAGCAATTGCTCAAGCTGTGGCACTAACTTACGGTAATCTAGCAGACGAATGCCTTTGTCGTTGATAAAGCTCGATTCTTCGCGGGCACGCTCCCAGGTTTCCGCAAGGCCCGAACCTGACTTGCTGGCGATCACTGAGTCAAAATGCTCCACATATTGCTTCACCGAACCCATCAAGTAATCGCGTTTCAGCAGCAAATCTTCACCTTGGCGCAGACGCTCGCCTAGGCTACCTTGGGCTTCTTCATTATTGGTCGGCAACTTAAGCTCGGCGAGTTTACGCATTACGGCACGTAACTTCGTTAAGTTTTCGGAGGCTTCAACCTGCGCCGCATCGGACGCTTTACGTTCGGTTTCGAGTTGTTGACGGCGAGCCTTAACATCTTGAGTTTTGGCCTTAAGCTGTTGATCGATTTCCGATACCGCGCGCTTCACATCGCTAAGCTGAGTTTGCAGTTTAGGTTTACGCACAAGCCAAGTGTGTTGATACCAATCATCGAAACGCAGTACGTCACTGCGACGCTGCTCAGCGCGGCTAATTTTGGTTTCTAACTCGCGAATTTGTTGCTTGAGTTTGAGGATATTCTCCTCATCCACACCGCGGGATTTAAGCTCGTTTTTGTACCAAGTCTCGCAGGCTTTCTGCTCAATTTTGGCACTTTCGCGGCGGCCTTCAATGGTCGCTTTAATTTGGCCGAGTTGATTGTCGAGCGCGCCGATCACTTCCTGCCAATAGGCTTGTTTTTCCATGCGCGCTTCGAGCGCTTGCTCTTTTTGCTCTTCGAGCCAGAGTTCGTGCTGATGTTTAAGCTGTTTTAGCTCGCCATCCAGCTGTGTCAGTCTTTGTCCCGCTTGGGCTTTGCGCTCGCTCAATGCTTTGTTGATTTTATCTTGCTCACTGCGTTTTTCATCGAACAGGCGACGCAGATCGTCACGGCTATTTTTATACGCTGTGCGGGCAAAAGTAAGTTCACGGCTGAGATTATCCAGCTCGCCATTAATGGCCACTAGCTGAGATTCGGCCTCGGCCTGCATTTCCTCCGCGCTAGTGTGGGCTTCTTCGGCTTTGCTTAACCGAATCCGCAGCTCTTGCTCAGAGGCGGCATATTCAGGCACATCGATCGCTTTAAGATCTAAATGTACGCCAAAGAAAGCTTCGCTCGACTCGCTAACTAAACTGGGATGTAAATCAGTGCGATGCAGTAGTTCAGGCGCGATCACTTTACCTAAACTTTGCTCCCAACCTTGGGCTTCCTTACGCAGAAACTCCAATAGGGTGTGGGATTGCGGGAACAGCATGTGGTGCAGTTCATCCAGCGCAGTTTGACGCTCGTTCACCCTTAAGGTGGCGATACGCAAGGCTTCGTTGGCTTGGTCACGTTTGGCTCTAAGCTTGCGCTCATCACTGCTTAAGCGTTCGACCTTGGCATTGCAGCTTTCTTGCTCTTCGTCGGCACGGTGAATACGTTCGTCGAAAATTGCTAGGCTTAACTTTTCTTCTTCGGTGTAAGTCACACCATCGACACGTAATTTAAGTTCGGCGGCAGTGAGTTTAAATTGGTATTCCTGCTCGCTAAAGCTGGCCTTGCCCGCATCCATTTGGTTGCGCCATTGCAGCTCTAAGGCGTCAATATCGGTGCGCGCGACTTCGCGTTGCTTATCGCGGGCTTCACGCTGCTTGTCTTGGTCGCTATGCAGGCCTTCAAGCTCGCGGTTTAACTGCTCGCCAATCTTACTGCGACGGGCATTGTAGGCCGCCTCGATATCTTGGTGCTTCTCGGTTTGCAGCTTATGGCGTTCACTTAAGTTTTCAACATCGGTGCGCCAATTCGGCAGCATCTCAAGATCGGCCTTAGCTTGCTCTATGTTGGCATCTAAAAAGGCGCTGTGCTGATCTTCAATGGCATCGAGTTCGTACTCGCACTTGGCCACATCGCCCTTGGCTGCGGATAAGTCGAGGTTGAGCTCATCGCGCTGCTCTTTCCATTCGTCATCGAGCAATCTGAGTTTTAAATTCAGCTCTTTAGATAAGGTTTGCTGAATATCTTGGCGATCGGCTTCTAAGGTTTCATCGTTACGATAACCACGGGACAAGCTTGATAAGCGCAGTTCGGCGCTGAGCAGTTGGTTAAATTCTTGCTCGAGTTTTTCAAACTCGGGGCGAATGACTTCAAACCCTTGGATAAGTTGGCTTTCACGGATCCACGCCTCAACGCGCTGTGGGTTTAAGCGTGAGCTGGGCGGATTAACCCCGTCTTCCTCTAAAATGGCGGCGATCATGGATTTGACCGTCTCCATCTTACCTTCTTTGGAGTGCACCGCTTTGGCGAGCTTTTCGATGTGGCGTAGGGAATGCTCGCCCTCACACAGGGCAAACTGACGGGCATAGCCGCGTAGTTCGCTGCGGTTGCTGCCCGTGCTTAATAGGGTGCGATCGTTTTGAATAATGGCGCGATATTCGCGGGTGTTGAGCAAGTTAGTGGTGGCGATGCCGGCACGTTTTAAATCACGGCCTAATTCCGCCATGGTGTGGCACAGAATAGTGTCGCCGTTTTGCGATTTAATATAATCACTTAGCTCAAAACCTTTGGCGATAAAGCGATAGTTAACGCCCTTGCCATCGCCCGCCGAAGCCAGCACGGCTTGGTACAGTAACCCATCGGCCTTTTGATATTCGTAAATGATGTAGCTTGAATCGTGTGGCAAGTACCAACGCTCGAAACTGTCGCGGGTCGAAGGCACCACGCGGCTTGGGTATTCGCCATAAAAAACAGGGACTAGACGTTGCAATGTCGTCTTACCCGAAGCGTTAGTACCACAAATATTGGTATGGCCATTGAGGGCGAGTTCCACAACGCCCGGAAGGTGCGTATCAATCAGCACAATACGAATCAAGCTTGCCATTTCATTCCTTATGCAAACGGGAGCGTCTTATCTAAGCTGCAGAAGCCTTCTACAGGACAAAGCAAAACAATCCAAGAGGGCCACAGACCTTAAAATGCACTGTAAAAAGTGATTTTAAAATCATGACCTAAAAATAGTGCCCCTAAAATAAGGCAATCGCGGTGTATTGGCAATTAAGCGGCGCTGCACTAATGCCATGGCTCACAATCTTTACGCCCAGAATTGGGCCCAGAACTAAGCTCTTCTTTACGCCCAAAACTAAGCTACTAGCAAAGCCAATACTAACCGCCAATGATACGACAACTTAGCCCAAATAGGCGGCTAACAAAGCGGCAATTAGCGCAGTAAAAGGTAAATTTTAGCGGTTATCTTCAAGGCGCAGGCGATCAGCGATCCGGCTATAAATCAGTATCATTTCCGCCAGCGATCCCACTTGCATGCCTTTCATCAAATTGGCGCGGTGGATCTCGACCGTACGCATGGCAATACAGAGGCTATCGGCAATCTCTTGGTTCTTCAGGCCTTGGGCAATCAGGTTGAGTATCTCCCGCTCCCTTGGTGTGAGCGCTTGATAGGTCTCAAGATACTGATTGTCTTGATGATGTGCCTTGGTATGTTCCAACGCTTTGACGACCGCTTCGGCTAACTTAGCGCCATCGGCGGGCTTTTGGAAAAAATCCACCGCACCGAGTTTGAGCGCTTCTACTGCCATAGGCACATCGCCATGGCCGGTGAGATAAATCAGAGCTAACGGACTGTTTTTGGCGACTAATTCAAGATGTAACTGCGAGCCGCTCAAACCCGGCATACGCACATCAACCAGCGCACAACCCGGCAGGGTTAAGTCTACGGCGGTAAAAAAGGCTTCGGCGCTATCAAAGTCGGTGATCTTGAGGCCATAGCTTTCGAGCATAAAACGCAAAGAACGACGCACTGAGTCATCGTCATCGATTAAATACACAGGTAACTCAAGACTCATTAAAGTGCTCCATTAGGTTCAGGTTTACGCGGTATAGCCACCTGCGCTTGGCAACCGCCACCCATAGCGCTTTCTAGGCTAAACGTCCCGCCATGGCTCTCGGCAATATCGCGGCAAATCACTAAGCCTAAACCTAATCCCTCTGATTTAGTGGAATAAAAGGCTTGCATCAGCAGGCTGGCGGCTTCGGTTAAACCCGTGCCATTATCCGTGACTGTCAGCAAGAGTGTGCGTTCTTGATAGCGAAGATCGATATCGATCGTCGGCGTGTATGGTTTTTGCGTGATGATCTGTTCGGTGCCACTGGATTCAAGCTCTAGCCGCTGAACACAGGCATCGGCGGCGTTTTTCAGCAGGTTAAGCAACAACTGCTGCATGCCGACTTCATCGAGGGACTGTAAATAGGGCTCGCCGCTCACGTTTACGGCAAGATTAATTTGATGTTGTTCAAACTCATAGGCGAGCAGCGGCACAGTATCATTGACCAGCTCATGCAAATACAAAGGTTGTTTCGATACAGGCCGTTTCTTCAACAGGTTGCGTAAGCGGCTGATAATGCTGTCGGCTCGCGTGACTTCCTGCTGGATCAGCGTCAATACCGATTGCAGTTCCTCAGGGCTAGTACCCCGCTGTAATCGCACTTCGGCGCCATGACAATAATGGCCAATCGCCGCCAAAGGTTGATTCAGTTCGTGGGAGAGACTCGCGCCAAGTTCGCCAGCAATCGCAATGCGCTGGGCATGTTCCAGTAGCGCGCGGTTTTCATTGAGCTGGCGCTGAGTGTTAATTAACTCCCGACCGCGACGACTAAAGCGATACTCCAACCAGAAATGGTACGCATTGAGCAGCACCAGAATCGCCAGCACAAACCAAGCCCATTGTTGATGTAACTTGACCCACTGCCACGCCCTTTGCCACCAAGGTGTTTGTAAGGGATGCATGTCGAGATCTTTGAGCAGTTGATCGATCGCCAGCTGACTCACTGCCGTGGTCCAACCCGCAGAATCGGAAGACTTAGCGGCGAGGTGATCTTCGGGCAGCGCCAACAGCGCTTGGGTCACGCTTTTAGCTAGAGATTGCGAGGCGCGATTGGTCTTCGCCATGGACCAGTTGGGATAGAGACGAGTCGAGACTTGGCAATGAAATCCCACCGGAGTTTGGTTATCGAGCACCCGATAATGGCCGATATTAATCAGCCCTTCTGCCTGCATCTGCTCAAGCTGACACACAGGCACCACAGCCGCATCCAGTCGACTGTCTTTCGCCGCATCATTACCACTTTTTTGATCATCTAACTGATACAACAGATTATCTAGCGGGAACCCCAGCGGAATAATCTCACCCACAAAGCGAGGCAAATCTATGCCCTTTAGCTGCGCTTCGTACACTAAGGTCAAGTAACCGCCGAAGGCATTTTTCGACACAATCCCGAGTCGACGCCCCTTGAGATCCGTTAAAGTCTGATAGGGTGAATCGGCGCGCACCACCAGCGCCGAACCCACTTGCATCGCCGCGCCATTATTTAACGGGCTGCGCAGGGTCGCCAACCAAGTGAGAGAATATTGCCGCGCCAGCAACACGGATTGCCCTGGGTTGGTGATCACAAAATCGAGCCCTTGGGTTTCAACGCCCTTGGCTAACTCATCGAGGGAGAGAGGATGTAACCTAAAGTAACTGTTGGGAATTTGGGTTTCGAGCCAACCCATTAACGGCTGCCAGCGGTTGATGGTCGCCTTATAACCGCGGATGGCTAACACACCCACATCGACCACTTGATAACCGGGCTCTTCGGTAGCGACTTGAGCTATAGCCTCTGCGTCCATTCCATCCGAAGGCGCGCTTTGATTCTGCGGCTCGGCGGCAAACACGTTTGCCGAAGCGAGCAAGCACGCTAACGCCACGGCTAGTGTCATCCTTAAAATCATTCGAGGTGCCATCTTAGGCACTGTTCCTTGAATCGGTAACGGCCGCTTGAGCGACATCGCTGAGCTAAACACTGTTTTCATCATCCTAAATAACGTGAAGTGCAATCCTTTATCCCCAATCACTCAAATTCAACTCAAGCTCAAATTCAGTTAAAAGTAGGTCCAATTCAAATTGGAAGCAGGCCAAACTTAAGTTTAAAAGCCGTAAAAAATAAAACCCTATCATTTTGAAGGCTATTCTAACGGATATTTGTTGCGCTAGATCAAACCCACGCCTGATATGTGGAAAACCACTATAGTTATGCCGCCTCGCCTTTTACAGAATGCCTCTAAACCTCGCCATAAACCTTAACGCTAGGTCTATGAGCCAGTTTATTCGCCATCTGCAAGAGTGAAGGAAATCTGTATGGACAAGAGTAAACGTCAGTTTCTCGGCAAAATGGCCAGCGTCAGTGTTGGCGCCGCACTGATCCCTGTGGTGCAAGTGTATGCACAAGATGATAAGCGCAGCCCTCAAGTGCACAGTGCCAGCGAAGGCCAAGTGGGTAAACGTCAGTTTCTCGGCAAAATGGCCAGCGTCAGTGTTGGCGCCGCACTGATCCCTGTGGTGCAAGTGTATGCACAAGATGATAAGCGCAGCCCTCAAGTGCACAGTGCCAGCGAAGGCCAAGTGGGTAAACGTTACGGCATGGTGATCGATCTACGCCGCTGCGTGGGCTGCCAAGCCTGTACCGTCGCTTGCACTATCGAGAATCAACCGCCCCTAGGGCAATTTCGCACCACAGTGCAGCAGTATGAAGTCTCGCAGCAGGAAGATACCACGCCGCCTGCGTTTTTAATGCTGCCAAGACTTTGTAATCACTGCGAAAACCCGCCCTGTATTCCCGTTTGTCCTACGGGCGCGACCTTCCAGCGTAAGGACGGCATAGTAGTCGTCAATAATGAATGGTGCGTTGGCTGTGGCTATTGCGTGCAAGCCTGTCCCTACGATGCCCGCTTTATCAACCACGATACTAATACCGCCGACAAATGTACCTTCTGCGCCCATAGGTTGGATGCGGGATTACTGCCCGCCTGCGTCGAAACCTGCGTGGGAGAAGCCCGTGTGATTGGCGATCTTAACGATCCCCACAGCCAGATAAGCCAACTGCTCGCCAACAATAAAACCGATATAAAGGTACTCAAACCCACGGCCAACACTTCACCGCGCGTGTTCTACATCGGCATGAGCAGCGCTTTTGAGCACAAGATTAGCGGCCAAGCCCCCGTTAGAACCTTACTTACCGATACTGGCGAGGAGATCCACCATGGTCATTAAAGAAATCTTTACCCCAGATATCGCCATTACTTGGCTACCTTGGGCGGTGCAATACTTTTTTATGATGGGTCTGGCCTATGCCTGTGTGTGGGTCGCGACAATACACTTGTTTAGTCACGCGAAACCCGATGACAGACTGCTGAAACTCTGCGCCTGTTTAATGCTGACCGCAGGCATAGTCGCGCCTATTGCCTTGCTCGCCGATTTACACCAACCGCTGCGGGCTTGGCATTTTTATGCGCAAGTTCGCCCTGAATCTTGGATGTGGTATGGCGCCTTTTTACTGCCGGTATTCTCGGGCACCAGCGCGCTATTTGCTTGGCTATTACTGCGTCAATATCTGCCTAAGCACACCGCGCATCAAGACTCAGATTGGCTGAATAAAATAGGCCAATTATTGAGATTCGGTGATTGGAACAGTGACAAATTCATCAAGCCGATCGCACT
The DNA here is from genome assembly GCF_031932065.1 of Shewanella scandinavica. Taxonomy (NCBI): domain Bacteria; kingdom Pseudomonadati; phylum Pseudomonadota; class Gammaproteobacteria; order Alteromonadales; family Shewanellaceae; genus Shewanella; species Shewanella scandinavica. The sequence continues at coordinate 176,254 of NZ_JAUOES010000004.1, read as the reverse complement.
GATCACGGCCCTGAGTGCCTGCAGTATCGCCCTCTACACTGGCATGGAAACCATGGCCATTAAGGCGCGGCCACTGTGGCATACCTATTGGCTACCACCTTTAATGGCGATGAGCGCCCTGCTCGCCGCCTGCGGCACTTTGGCGGTATTGAATCGATTATTAAAAGGCTACCAACAAAGTACCCAAGACAAGCTATTACTCTGGGTAAGGGCCAGCTTTGGTCTGTTCGCCCTGTGCATTATCGGCTGGGCATTATTCGATAAGGGCTCGGCCCCTGAAGCCGCGTTATTGCTTGAAACTAGTCCAAGTTGGCAACTGGCCGCGATTTGGGTGCTAGTCACACTCGCCATGCTGGCACTGATGCTCGCCATTCGTCACTTACCCAATGTGGCTATGATCGTCGTCAGCCTCACGGCCATTCATCTCGCGTGGGGATTTCGCTGGATAGTGCTCATCCAAGCGCAAACCGATCCTAAATACGGCGCAGGGACTTACCTCTATCAACTGCCTTGGGGACCCGAAGGACTATTAGGCATAGCCGGCACCTTCGGTCTCTGGCTGGCATTAATGGCGCTGGTCTCCGAACTTATTCGCCACACGCCTGCGGCAAAGCTTGCTCGCTGAGCACCCAATTAGTTTACAGAATTAAGGAGTCCATCATGGATAAGAGTAAACGTCGTTTTATCAAAGGGGCCGCTGTCACGGGTGGTGTGGGATTATTTGCCGCGGGTTATAGTCATACGTTAGCGCAAATGGGCAAAGGTGTCGTCAATGGCACCTCAGGAAAACCGACCCAAGATCCGCTGCATGGCAATTCCTTAGCGCCTGAATACAAAGTCGATTTACAGTCAGGTCAGCTAATCAGCAATGACGATCAGCGCGTCGCCAATACTATGTGCTTAGGTTGCTGGACCAAATGCGGCGTGCGCGCTCGTATCGATCAAAAAACCGATAAGATCATCCGCATCAGCGGTAATCCTTATCATCCGTTGTCATCGCGGGAACATATCGATTTCGATACGCCAATCAAAACTGCATTTGTCGGGCTAAGCGCCTTTCAAGAACAGGGTCTACAGGGGCGTTCCACCGCCTGCGCTCGTGGTAATGCCATGCTAGAACAATTGGATAGCCCGCATCGTGTTACCCAATGTCTTAAGCGCGTAGGTAAGCGCGGCAGTGGCCAATGGCAGAGCATTAGCTTTGAGCAGTTGCTGAATGAAGTCATCGAAGGCGGTAATTTATTTGGCGAAGGCCAAGTTGAAGGCTTAAGAGCGATTCGAGATATCGCCACGCCGCTCGATGCCAATAATCCGGAATACGGCCCTAAGGCCAACCAGTTACTGGTCTCGAACGCCTCAGATGAAGGACGCGATGCCATTATCAAACGTTTTACCTTCAACAGCTTTGGCACCCGAAACTTTGCCAACCATGGTGCCTATTGCGGGTTTACCTACCGCGCTGGTGCAGGCGCTTTATTGGATGATTTGAAAAAATACGCCCACTTGAAGCCCGATTGGGACCATAGCGAATTTTTACTCTTTATCGGCACCTCGCCGCAGCAATCGGGCAATCCCTTTAAACGCCAAGCGAGACAACTGGCAAACGCGCGGGTGAATAACAGCAATTTCAGTTATGTGGTGGTGTCGCCCATGCTGCCCAATACCTCGAATCAACCTTGTGCGGGCAACAACACTTGGCTGCCGATCCGCCCCGCCACCGACTCGGCCCTCGCCATGGGCATGTTGCGCTGGATTATCGATAAACAGCGCTATGCCGCCGATTTTTTGAGTGCGCCCAATGTCGATGCTGCAAAAGCATCAGGTTACCGTGGCTTTAGTAATGCAGGCTTCTTGATAATCAGCGAGCCCACCCATCCAAGATATGGCCAATATCTCTTTGCCAGCGATCTTGGCTTACCTTTCGACGGCAAAGCCTACGGCGAGCAGGACTCGCAGTTGGTTGTCGATGCAACGAGTGGCGAGGTAGTTTTGGCTACCCAAAGCCAGAAAGCCAAGCTCGAAGTAGACCAAAGCGTCGACACACCTAAGGGAGTGATTGCGGTTAAATCTAGCTTCCAGCTGTTAAGTGAAGCGGCGCACAGCTTCGAAATGGCACACTATGCCAAGGAGTGCGATATCAGCGAGGCGCAGATTATTGCCCTCGCGGATAAATTTACCAGCCATGGCACTAAGGCCGCAGTAATCTCCCACGGCGGCACAATGAGCGCCAATGGTTTCTATAGCGCGTGGGCGATCATGATGCTCAACGCCATGATAGGTAACATCAATTTAAAGGGCGGTGCATTAGCCTCCGGCGGTTCCTTCCCCGCCTTTGGTAAAGGCCCAAGGTATAATCTGCAGGAGTTTGACGGCATGGTCGAACCTAAGGGCGTATTCCTATCGCGCTCTAAATTCCCCTACGAGAAAACCTCAGAGTATCGCCGTAAAGTCGAAGCCGGCGAATCGCCTTATCCCGCTAAAGAGCCTTGGTTTCCGATTTCATCGCCCTTATTGGGCGAACATTTAACCGCGGCGGTGCACGGTTATCCCTATCGACTCAAAGCATGGATTAACCACATTGGTAATCCGATTTATGGTCAAGCGGGTTTAGGGGAAGCTATTGGTGAACAACTGAAAGATCCTAAGGTGCTACCGCTGTTTATCAGCATCGACAGCTTTATTAACGAAACCTCGGCGCTGTCGGACTACATTGTTCCCGACACCTTAACGTACGAGTCTTGGGGCTGGACCTCAGTATGGCAAGGCACATTAACCAAAGTTGCCACAGGTCGTTGGCCGATTGTCGAGCCAAGAGTCGCGAAAATGGCCAGTGGTGATGTGGTGTGCATGGAGTCTTTCTTGAGCCAAGTGGCGATGAAGTTGCAACTACCCGGCTTTGGCGAAAATGCCGTTAAGGCCGCCGATGGCAGCTTACACCCGTTAACGCGCGCAGCGGATTACTCACTTTACGGCGCCGCCAACGTGGCCTATTTAGGTAAAGCCGTCGCCGATATCAACGCCGAGGACATGTATCTTAGCGGTGTAAGCCGCATTCAAAGTGAACTCAATACCAGACTCACGCCTGATGAAGTCAAAAAAGTCAGTTACTTATTTGCCCGCGGCGGCCGTTTTGAAGAAATGCGCGGCGCACGCGATGACGCGGGGAATCCGAGTAAAGTCTGGCCTAAACCTATGATGCTGTGGAATCCCGACGTCGGCAGTCGTCGCAACAGTCTCACAGGGGAATTTATGAGTGGTTGTCCGCGCTTATATCAACCCTCCTTGGCCGATGGTACGCCGCTCGATAAGGCGTTTGATAAGTCACAGTGGCCTTTGCTGATCAGCAGTTACAAGTCCCATACCATGAGTTCTATGAGTATTGGCTCGGATCGTTTACGCCAAGTACACCCTAATAATCCGGTGCGACTGAACGAGAAAACCGCTACTCGCCTTGGCATCAGCACGGGCGACACGGTAAAAATCAGCACGCCCAACGGCAGCGTGATTGCCTTAGTGGAATGTGTTGCCGGAGTGCACCCAGACTGCATCGCTATCGAACACGGTTATGGCCATAAAGAACTCGGCGCGCGGGACACTGTGATTGACGAGATTAAAATCGTCGCCAATCCGCTGATCCGAGTCGGGATCAACATGAACGACTTAAATCTATTCGATCCCAGTCGTCATGGCCGCTATCCGCTGGTAGACTGGGCAAGTGGCGCCTCGGCAAGACAAGGTCTACCCGCTAAAATTGAAAAACTAAGCTAACCGCCGAGCATAAATAACACTTAAGAAGCTGCCATTGGCAGCTTTTTAATAGCGTGAATTCAAGCTAACTGACCCAAGTAGCATGCTAAAATTTAGCTATCCGTTCTGCCGCTACGTCTGGTCGGGCTAAAACCAAAGTCAAGTCGAGCAACAACCAAAGAAAAGTTATCTTCTTTTGCTCAATTTAGGTATATAGATCCCGATCACGTGTTTAATAGAAATAAACCACACATTAAAATCACAGCTATATTTATCTGTGTATCCAGCTCGTTATATCGAGCTTTCAATAAAGACCAGCGGTTTCTGAGTCAGTTAAGCTCATCAGGAGTATCCCAGTGTTCAATTCTTCATTACGTAAAAGCCTAGAAGTGAGCGAAAACAAGCGCCAAGAAGCGGAGTCGGTCATCGACGCCATTAAGCAAAGTATTGCCACAGTAGAATTTACGCCTGATGGGAAGATTCTCGATGCGAATGCCTTGTTTTTAAAAGTAGTCGGTTATTCACTTAATGAAGTTGTTGGTCAAAACCATAAGCTGTTTTGCTCAGCGGCCTATGCTAATTCTCCTGCCTACCCACAATTTTGGAGTAATTTAAAAGCCGGTCATCCGCAGGAGGGGAATTTCGCGCGAGTGAATAAAAATGGCCAAGAAATCTGGCTGAGGGCGACTTACTTTCCTGTAAAACAGGCGGGTAAAGTCGTGAAGATAATGAAAACAGCTTCTGAAATTACCCAAGATAAGCAACAGCTTGACGATCAACCTGCCATCTTTGATGCCCTAAATCGCTCCCAAGCTATTATTGAATTTACCCCAGATGGCACTATCCTGAAGGCAAATGCCAACTTTTTAAAAACAATGGGATACAGCAAAGAACAGATCCTAGGTAAGCATCATAGAATTTTCTGTTTCGATGAATTTTATCGACAAAATCCTCACTTTTGGGACGAGCTTAAGCAAGGTCGCTATAGCAAAGGGCTATTTGAGCGCAAAAATGCCTATGGCGACTCAATTTGGCTGGAGGCGGCTTACAATCCCATTATGGATGAACATGGAAAGGTCGTTAAAGTTGTTAAGTTCGCCAGTGATATCAGCAAGCGGATCGAGCAAAGCCACGCTGTGCGTGAAGCAGCAAATATTGCGCTCACCACATCGCAACGTACCGTTGAACAAGCGGAACAAGGCGTTAAGTTGCTTAATGCGACCGTGAATACCTCCAATGCCATTGCTGAGCAAACCCATAAAACGACTCAGGCGATTACTCAACTGAATGAGCAATCCCAAAGTATTCAAGCCATAGTCGCGACCATTAGCTCGATTGCCGATCAAACCAATTTGCTGGCATTAAATGCCGCAATTGAGGCCGCGCGTGCGGGTGAACAAGGCCGAGGTTTTGCGGTTGTCGCCGATGAAGTGAGGCAGCTCGCTTCCAGAACCAGTAAATCAACCAGTGAAATTGCCGCCGTAGTCACTAAAAATACCCAGCTCACCACAAGTGCAACAGACATGATGAACGAAGTTGAAGGTATCGCACAGGAAGGGAAACAACAGTTAGCCGAGGTAACTTTGGTGATGGGAGAAATACGCAACGGGGCAGAAAACGTCTCACAAATCGTCTCTCAACTTTCAATCAACGGTCATTAATCCCCTCGCATTTCATCACGCAAGGATTGCATGGCGTTTTATCTGCAGACAAAACGCCATGTGACTGTTCCGTCAATCAATAATCAGTTTTACTACCTTCATAGGTGGCGCACATTTGCTGCGCCAGCGCCTCGTCATAAGGACGTAATCCACTCATGACTAAGGTTTTGATACCTGTGCCGACTAAAGTATCGCCACTGTGTAATTCAAAGTGCAGTGTCACATCGCCACGTTTACCATCGATTTTTAAATCTTGGTCAACGAGTGATAAGGTCACTTGCACAAAATCGAGGGTGGTTAAGTCAAACGACATGCTTTCGTAAATCACTAAAGGTCGGTCTGGGTTGATCATCACTTGATGTTGTTTCATCAAAGGGATCAGGATATCGATAAAATTATGCCCAGAGAAAGCAACATATTGACGAATAAAGGATTCTGTCTGCGCATCGCAACAACTTACATCGCCTTGACGGCTCACATTAAGATAGGTTTTTTCGCGGCCATCGCGAATTGAAAAACTCTCGCTCACTTGTTCCGGGAATTGCAGTTCGACACTCGCGCCCACCATACCCGCAAAGCTAAATTTCATGCTCTGACTCAGACCATATTGAGTCAATACTATGGCAAACAGTAAATCTCCCGGCACGCAAAAGCGTTTTGCGCCCACATTGTGTATGGGATTAAAGTCCTGCGCAATTTTCTTCGCGAAGTCGCTGGCTTGTTGTGCGGATACGGAAATGGCTTGATTTTGCTCGGAAAAATAAGGCGCTAGAAACATATAAACTCTATTTGTAATAACTCAATACAGGGATGGATAACAAAATTATCACGAGTCTACCTTAAATTAGGTATTTAACTCACCCGATGACTTGATCCCACGGAAGATGTACAAAGTAACACCATGCCCACATTTGTAAAGCCAAACAAATTACAAGGGTATTAACTTAGGTTAACAGGCTAGCGCCTTCCATTGGACAAGGAACAAATAGTTAGACTTGTTTAAATTCTCGCTTCAATTGAAAACTATCGTCAGTGACCAGCTGTTCTAGCACTTCGACACGCTGACGCAAGGTAGCTAACTCGGACCGCAAGGCTTGATTTTCGGCCTCTTGCTCACGGCTCGACACACCTTGCTTGTCGCGGATTTTCATAATCGCCACCACATATCCGCCAACAATGGCGAGTATCGGGATAAGTAAAGCGAGGGCTCCAGTATTCATAGTCATTTCCTTTATCTAGTGGCGTTATTGTTATCAGGCTAAAAACTCAGGCTTATTTCGACTCTAGACATTAATCAAAGTCAGAGTATGGGAATGAGTATGCGCAAAATAACGCTTATCCACCAGTGACAAAAGTCATGAAGTTTAGCTAAGGCGCATCATTCCTTATCGAAGCTATCCACAACAATAGCGCCCATGGAGGCAGGCATAGTGATGACGATGATCCGTTTTATAGAGGTTAGCGGGTCTTCAAAAAATGGCACTTTATCGAGACACAGCAGGACGAGGAAAACCACCAGCGCGGTGAGCAAATACGCCACCACAATGCGGAAAATAAACACAGGGACTCGGGCACTAATATTTTGCTGGAACACACTGTGATAAGTAAAAACCCCTAGAAATAACAACGATAAACTAAAGAGCATGGCGAGATTGAGCACAGGCAAGGTTTCGCCGAGATGCCAGGCTTCCTCTGAAAACGCCACGGGCACCGCCAGCGCAAATGCCCCCACGCAAACTTGGCTCGCATCTTCGGTATTAAAACTAAAGGTCATGCTCATCGCTCCTTAATATTCCAATCCATTTGATTAGCCGCAAATGACGTGCGGCTAAGACGCGCTACATTGGGGCTTATTCCTGCAGTATTAAGTGCGATACAGCACTTTAACCACATGCCAGCCAAACTTAGTTTTGACTATGTGCGGCACTAATAACTCGCCCGAAAATGCCACTTTATCAAACTGTGGCACCATTTGGCCTTTTTTAAACTCGCCTAAATCACCGCCTTTTTTGGCCGAAGGGCAAGATGAAAAACGCTTGGCGAGTACCGCAAAATTAGCGCCATTATTCAGCTGCTTAACGATATCCTCAGCCTGCTCTTTGTGTTTCACTAAAATATGCACGGCGGCAGCGGTTTTAAACATGTTATTTCTCACTTTGGGTTAACGACCTAGGCTAAGGGAAGATGGCGTCACGCGTGTACTCTCGATAACGCCATTTCCATTCGCATAGGTTCTACTACTTAAGATTTTATATTCAACGCACAAATGCGTGATTGGTCGATTCTCGAGCCTATTGGCCGAGTATTTTCTGCCACCATTGCAAAGGCTCGCCGCAATTATTCACCGGACGATAAGTTGCGGTTAATGCCGGAAGCGCATCAACATTGCTGCAATCCGATTCTTTGGCCACTCCGGTATCTCGGTCAAAAAAGCCCTTCACGACGCCATTCACTGGGATAGAGCGCAGACTAATAGGTGGACGTTCTTTCAAGAAGGCAAGATACACGGCCATGGCGCCACTGCTGCCATACAAGCTGGTTTTGCCGTTATCATCACGCCCCACCCAAATAGCGGCGACGTTACGCTCATCAAAGCCCGCAAACCAAGAGTCGCGGCTATCGTTACTTGTACCTGTTTTCCCCGCCAGCCCAACGCCTGGGAAGGCATTGCCTAAGCGCGTCGCTGTGCCCGTATTCACCACTTGCTGCATAGCGTACTGGATCAAAAAGTCAGTATCGGGTGAGATGGCCTGCTCTTTAGGCAATCGCGTCACGGGCAATGGATTTTTATCTGCATCCAATACAGCCGTCACTGTGGTTAATTTACGGTAAACCCCGCTATCGGCTAAGGTTTGGTACACCTGCGCCACCATTAATGGCGAGCCATTGACGGCGCCAAGTAACATAGAAGGATACTCGTTTAACGGCTCCTGCCAGCCCGACTTAGCCAAAGTTGTCGCGACTGCATCCACGCCCACCGCAATCCCAAGATTTACTGTCGGGACGTTCATCGACTTTTTCAGCGCCGTTAACAAAGGCACTTGACCGCTAAACTTCTTATCGAAGTTTTGCGGTGACCATGTCTTACCTTGCTCACTCTTTAAGGTAATAGGCTGATCTTTAAGGGGAGTCGCTAAGGTAAATTGGCTATTGGGTGCCAGTGCCGTAGCGTACACAAAGGGCTTAATTAACGAGCCAATCGGACGACGAATTTCAACCGCACGGTTAAAGCCATCAAATCCAGGGGTTTTATCGCCGACCATTGCCGCGATACCGCCCGTGTATTTGTCGGTCACCACCATGCCTACCTGCAATGACTTGTTGCTCTTATCTAAGCTCTTAAGGGTTTGAGTCACCGCAATTTCGGCGGCTTCTTGGGCCATAGGATCGAGCGTGGTATAGATTTTTACCCCAGATTGCTTCAGTAACGCATCGCCATAACGCTCGTTCACTTCCTGTTTTACCAGGGCGAAGAAGGAAGGTAATTTCTGGTGTGCGGGTTTATTCAGATTACGGATCGCCAGAGGTGACTCCACCGCCGCCTTGTACTCGGCCGTGGTTAAATCGCCCGCATCCATGAGTAAACGCAATACCAGATCGCGACGCTCTTGAATGCGATCCGGATATCGCCATGGATTGTAGTAAGACGGTCCCTTAATCGCAGCCACTAAAAATGCCTGCTGGGCGATAGTCAACTCACTGATAGGACGGCCGAAATAGAAACGCGAGGCCAAACCCATACCATGAACGGCGCGGGATTTATCCTGTCCCATATACACTTCGTTAAGATAGGCTTCGAGGATTTCGTCCTTGCTGTAACGAAAATCGATAATCACTGCCATCAAGGCTTCGCGCACCTTACGCAGCAAAGAACGCTCACTGGATAGGAAAAAGTTTTTCGCTAACTGCTGGGTTAACGTCGAGCCACCTTGCACTGTGCGACCGGCGCTAATGTTCACAAACGCGGCGCGCGCAATCGCGAAGGGATTCACCCCATGATGTTCGTAAAAGCTACGGTCTTCCACCAGCAATAACGCCTGCACAATCGACTTAGGCATTTCTTCAGTCGGCACAAACAGCCTGTCTTCACCGTCGCCAGTAATAATGCGATCGAGCAACACAGGCTCAAGATGGAATACGGCAAGCTGGCGTTTGTCCGACACTCGGGAGACTGAACTGACGCCATTGCTGTCGAAGCTGATCATGACTCTTTGTTCGACTTGATCGCCTTCTGGATGTAAAAATGGTCGACGCCACAATTCGATACGGGTGCTCGATGCCGAAAACTCTCCCACTTGGCGTGGATTCGCGACTTTGCGATAGCCGAGCAACTTAAGCTCAGCCATCATTTGCGGATGACTGACCGCCGCGCCGGGATACAGCGCCATAGAGCGGCTAAACACCTGCGCGGGCAAGTGCCATTTTTGGCCTTCAAATTTTTGCGCAATAATTTGATCGAGATAAATGCTGTAGAACGTCACTACAGCTAGTCCGGCTAAGGCTAATTTCCAAGTGATTGACCACATTCGTCGAAATAAACCGCGGCCATTGTTGGCCCTACGGGAAGCGGGTGTTTTTTTTGTCGTCTTAGTCGTCATATCTACTTCATCATTCATGCATTTAAAGACATCAGCCACAGGCACAACAGTGAGCGTGGTGCAAATCAAGGCGTGTTTTCACGCGATTAAAAAAACAGTGTCACTGCTATGGCTGAGCTAAACCCAAGGTTTTCTTCTTGGTAAATTTTGTTGGTAGTGTATTCACAGGATCGTCCGGCCACAGATGTTTTGGATATCGGCCACGCATTTCCTTTTTCACTTCCACATAAGGTCCCTGCCAGAAACTGGCTAAATCCGCCGTTAAAGCCAATGGACGTTGAGCGGGAGAAAGTAATTCCATCGTCACCTTTAGCTTGCCCTGCGCCAGCATAGGGCTCTGCGCCATGCCAAAGGTTTCTTGCAGACGCACCCGCAGCAGCGCACGCCCAGACTCATCATATACGATTGGCGCAGAGGTACCGGTAACTAACGGCCAAGAGGTTGGCAATAACTCCTCCAGCCGCTGTTTCTGCTGCCAGCTCAAACAGTTTGCCACAAAACCAAAGCAATCGAGCTTAACTAATTGCGGCAGATTATTCACATTTTCGAGGTAAGGCGCCAGCCAAGTTTCTAGGCTCGCTAATAACGCCCCATCATCGACCTTGGGCCAGTCACTGCCCGCATCGAACTCAGTCGCGAGTTTAAGCCTGTATTGAAACTGCTCTAAGTTATCGTTCCAATTGAGAATTTGTAATCCTTGCTGGCGAATATAACCCAGTAAGGCCGCGACAATTTGCTTGCGCTCAGGCTTAGCAATCGTCTCGGTTTTCACTAAAATTTGTCCGACCTTATATTGGCGCTCGGCAATGACTCGGCCTTTGCCTTCATCCCAACCACAGATCTCGTGGATTTCCAGCAAGTCTTTTAGCTCGCTATCGAACAAGCTCGGCTGAAACTGACTCGCCAAATAAATCCGTCCGGCGTTTCGGCCTTCAGTTTCTTGGAAATCCGCCACCACCATCCAAGGCGTTTGCGACAAGGCATCTTCGGCTGCTAACACCACGCCAGTCCCATTGGCTAATTGATAACCCTCAACGCCTCGGGCTTTGGCGATGCGATCTGGATACGCCAGTGCCAGCAATAATCCCACATCACTGTGGTGAGCATGGGTCGCGACTTTCACTAAGTCAGCAGTTAAACCGAGCTTTTTCTGCCACTGTTTTGCCTGCTGTCCCGCTTGCCCCTGACAGGCAAAGTGCAAGTAATTCATGATATCGGCGCCCTTTTTAGGCAAACCGCGCGCTTCTAAAATCCCCGACAGCAAACAGGCCAAACTGCCCAATTGCGCAGTTTGCTCATAATCAGCGCCTAAGCTTTTCGCGCCCAATAACATATGGGCAAGCCTTGGGTGACACCCTAGCTCGTAGGCCGCTTTACCGTGGGGAGTCAGTTTATTTTGGCCATCGACCATGCCTAAGCGCTGCAGTAATTGCCACGCCAGCGTCTCATTCACACTCGGTGGCGGCGTTAACAACATCAAGTCACTGAAGGATTTTGCGCCCCAATAAGCACAATCGTGGGCCATAGCCACCAGATCCGCTTGGCTGATCTCAGGTTCATCGGCTCTGAGCATGCGGCCATGCTCTTCTTGGCTCCACAAACGCACGCACACACCCGCAGATAAACGTCCGGCGCGGCCACTGCGCTGAGTTGCCGAAGCTTGGCTAATGCGTTTTAAGCCTAAGCGGGTGACGCCGGTTTTAGGGTTAAAACTGGCCTGACGTTTATAGCCGCTGTCGATGACAAAACCTATACCTTCAATAGTTAAGCTCGATTCCGCCACGTTAGTCGCTAGCACGATTTTGCGCCTGCCATCTGTAGTTGCCGCAATCGCGCTATCTTGGTCAGCACCCGAAAGCTCACCATAAAGGGGGCAAATCAGAAAGGCATCTTGGGCTAAGCGCTCACGCAGAAACTGCTGCAGTCGTGAGATTTCGCCTTTTCCAGGTAAGAAAACGAGCACGGCGTTATTGCTAGCCGTTTTATCAACACTGACACTACTGGCCGAGACCAGATCGAGTACGCAGCGGCCAAGATGATCGATCCAATGCTGCTGCGTCGGCACAGGGCGATATTCAACCTCAACGGGAAAACTGCGGCCTTCACTGTGTAAGGTCACTGCCTCTGGCATCAGTTCGCCCAAGGCAAGGCCTGATAAGGTTGCCGACATGGCCAATATTTTTAAATCGTCCCGCAGTGAAGCTTGCACTTCGAGCGCTAAGGCGAGGCCTAAATCGGTAGTGAGGTGGCGTTCATGGATCTCATCGAAGATGATCATCTCAATCCCAGTTAACTCGGGATCTTGCTGGATCATCCGCGTGAGTATGCCTTCGGTAACGATTTCTAAGCGAGTATTGGCGCTGACTTTAGCTTCACCGCGCACGCGATAACCCACTTCTTGCCCCACCTTTTGCTGGCGACAACGGGCAATATAGTGCGCCACACTACGCGCCGCAACACGCCGCGGTTCGAGCATTAAAATGCGTCCACTGATTTCGGGCCAATCCAACATAGCCAAAGGTAATGCGGTAGATTTACCCGCACCTGTCGGTGCCTCGAGGATCACTTGAGCGTGACGAGAAAAAGCCGCACGCAGCGGTGCTAATAAGCTATGAATAGGTAGAGAGTTCAAGAAAAAGACATCAGCGGCCAACACAGGCCGTCAGTGTACTAACAATCGACGGTGAGTACCATTTCACTGCAACATAATCCGGCTCAGTAGATAAGTGTACCAAACACTATAGTTGGGGATAGGCCGCAAAGGTCTCACGTTTTTCGAGCCAAGGCTGACTGAGTCCAGACTGCAATTCAGCTAACCGCATCGGTTTATTGATGGCGTAACCTTGGGCATAGTCGACGCCTAAAGCTTGCAGTTTCCGGCCAATATCTTGGGATTCGACAAATTCGGCAACCACATCAAAGCCCATATCTTGGCCGAGTTGGCAAATCGACTTAACAATCGCCTGATCCGCACTGTCTTCGCAGATGTTCACTACAAATTGACCATCTACCTTCACAATGTCCACATTGAGGCGCTTAAGGTAGGCAAAGCTAGAAAAACCAGCCCCAAAGTCATCGAGGGCTAACTTGCAATTGAGCGGGCGCAATATATCGAGTAACTTTGTCGCTTGATCGAGCTGACTCACGGCTGCGGTTTCAGTGATTTCGATGCAAAGCTTGTCCACCAGCTCAGGTTCGGCCATTAAACGCATTTCTAGCCAGTTCATAAACTCATGGTCGCCCAAAGACGTCGCCGACAAATTCACCGACACTAGGTCCAACTGCTGCCAGATATCTAAATGGCAACCGCCCCACTTGAGCAAGTTATCGATCACCCACAAGTCGACCTTAGAAGCTAAGTTATATCGCTCGGCGGCGGGCAAGAAGATGGCTGGAGACACGATAGTGCCGTTGGCCTGCACCATGCGCAGTAAGATCTCTAAATGCAGACCTGACTCCTCACGGTTTAATGGCACTATGCTTTGAAAATAAAGCTCAAATTGGTTTAACGCCAGTGCGCCGACTATGTCCACCGACGCCATCATCTCGGTATAAAGACGGTTCATTTTAGGATCGCTCGCACTGTATAAATGCCAGCCATTACGGCCTTGATCCTTCGCCAAGCGACAAGCAGCATCGGCCTGACTCATCACGGTATAAATGTCGGCGGCTTTTTTATCGAGTTTAGCAATCCCCATGCTGACACTGACATTGTGGCTGCGACCTTCCCAAATAAATTCATGATTCGCCAATTGGGTACAGATACGTTTAGCTATTTGTTTTGCCGAGTCCACATTGCAGTAATGCATCAAGATACCAAACTCATCACCCCCTAAACGGGCGACGATATCGCCCTTACGCACGAGCTGTTTTAAGCGTAAGGCCACTTGGCAAAGCAGCTTATCGCCCGCCTGATGGCCACTGATATTGTTGATGACTTGGAATTGGTCTAAATCGAGAAACGCCACACAAATAGGCATATCGTCGTGGGCGTGCAGCAGGTTTTCTAATAGGGCTTCGAAATGTAACCGATTGGGCAATCCTGTGAGCGCATCATAATTGGCATGGAACGACAGCTCATCGGCTAGGCGATACTTTTCACTGACATCTTCGGCAATCATGACTAAGGTATCTTTATCGCCACAGATCTGGCTAAAACTGAGTTTCAACCAAGCCAGTTGATGGATAGATTTCAACGGTAATTCACACCAAGCCTGACCAAGTACGCCTTCACGTACCACATGCAAGGTATCAGTTAACATGGCGTGTTCTTCCTCACGTACCATGTCGAATAAATCATAACCATGTTGGATTGGCAGCGTTTGCAGGGCGACTTTATTGAGCATAGTCAATTGATTATATTTATCTAACAAGGCGCAGGCTAAGGGTAACTGATTGAAGACTTCACAGTATTTATGCTCACTGGCGAGCATGCTCAGGGCGATACGCGTCAGTTCCATCGCCGAGCCAATCATCACAGCGGCATGGTTAAACTCACTTATAAACTCTTCGCTCCATTCGCAACACTCGGAGCAATTGACTGCGCCCAGCGCAATACGCGTTTCGCCAAATACCACAGGTGGCAATACCAATAGACTCTTCACGTCCCAGTCCCTTAATAGGGCACGCTCGGCCTGCGCATCGGCGGGCAAGGTATTCACATCGGGCAGATTTAATAGTCGCGGGGTGCGGACAAGGGAGCGAAAAAATGGCATGCGTGCCAAGGGCCAGACTCGCGTTTGTTGGCCTTTGGCAAATTGGGGTTTTAGATACAAATTACGCGTGCGTAAACGATCCAGAGACTGGCTGCCGGTTAATACAAATACCCCGTCACAATGCAGCTGCAATGTGATGGTCTCAAGTGCTCGGTCAACATTTTGCTCTAAGGTTTCTAGCGGAGACTCACTAAAAATACTCACCAAGGCCTGTTGGAGTGGATTTGCTAAACCTACTAACATGAAAAGTGACTTCCTTACCTAAAAATCCATTTAAGGTATTATCGACGTATATTGAGTATAGGCTCACAGTAAATTAAACGTCTGCTTGAGTCGCAAATTAGCCGATAAATTCAACAACTAGATTAACGCTCAAAGACGCTAAACGTCAAAGTGTTCCCAGAGATAATCCGTGTTGAACGCCACAAAGGACAATAATCAGATGCAACAAAGGCTATTTCTCGGCTTCGCGCCTACCGCTGCACAAAGGGCAAGGCTGAGTGATTTACAACAGCGACTGTTCTGCCACCTTAATCCTGAGGCGAAAGCGGTTAGCGTCAGTAATATGCATTTAACGCTCTGCTTTTTAGGGCAAGTTGACGACGAGCAACGCATCGCCCTCCTTGATGCGATTGACTGCTTAGCTAAGCCTAGATTCAGCGTTCAACTTAACCAGCTCGACTTATGGCCCAATGCCCAAGTTTGTTGCTTGAAAGGCGATGACGTTGAGCCGCCATTAGCGCAATTAGCTAAGCAGACGCAAGCAATCGCAGGCCGCCTGCAATTGCATAGCAGTGAACACCACTTTTGCCAGCACATCAGTTTATTTAGAAAAGCAAAACAATGGACGCTAGATGAAGCGGCTTTATTGCAACTCAAGGACATGAATACGCTAACGTTAACGCCCGAACATTTGCATTTATACCATTCAAAAAACACAAGCACGGGTGTGGAATATCACATCCTACATTCTTGGACGCTCGGTTAGCGTGAGTTAAAAATAAAAAAGCCCGAGTATTAACTCAGGCTTTATTTTCAACTTATAAATCTATGCATCAATTAACACGTGAATAAACCAATAGAGCTTAATTAAACCATCCAATAACCAATGCCTTATTCGAGTAAACGTAAGGTTTCGCGATACGCACGCTTTTGCTCGTAGGTTTGTAAGCGCTGCATAAATTCATCTGTCTTGGTCATTTCGGCGCTCATCTTTAACGCTTCAATTGCTTTTTGCTGCGTCGAAATTGCCGCACCAAAATCGCCGACTTCGGCATAAGCCGCCGCCAGATTATCTAAATTTGTCGGGTCGTTTTCATTCACTTTGAGTAACTTTAAGGATAACTCGACCGCTTTATTGCCATCGCGATACTCAGCTTCGGGGCAAGTCGCTAAAATCCACGCCACATTACCTAAGGCAACATCATCACCCACTTGGGAAAATTGCTCGACCGCTTTACCACAGTTACGTTGCACGCCATCGCCGCCAGAAGCATAAATAAAGCCTAAACGGAATTGTGCCCAACGACTGCCCTGCTCACTCAAGGCTCGATACCAATGCTCGGCCACGGATAAGTCACGCTTGATCAATTGGCCTTCAAAAGACAGGTCGGCTAAGGTTTGCTGGGCTTTCTCATGTTGCTGCTCGGCGGCAAGAGATATCCAGTGCAAACCAGAGGGCACTTCTTGCGCCACAAAACGGCCAGAAAGGTACATTAATCCCAGTAAAAATTGGGCATCGGCGTCACCTTGCTCTGCCGTCACCTGAATGTGCACAAACTTACTGGCCGCGAGTTCGGCAGCAGGCTGCGGGATAGAAAATGCGTGCGCCGCAGAGCTCAGCCCGATCGTTAAGCTTAAACCTGCACCTAAAACCCATAATCTGTATTTCACTTGCTTACCTCTCTTAAAAGCGACTGCCCACAAAGTTAGCCAGAATTAACCCCATAAGTCGAGCCTAAATACACACAAACCTCAGGATAATGGGGGAAGTTGAAGCAAATAAACGCCGAATTTAAAAAGTGAAACATCTTATACTGTAATTTAGGGGCCTGTTTTATCCATAATCTATAATAAAACGGCTTAATTAGATTGGTAAGATGTGATTAACTCGACAGAGTTAAGTGAATCCAGCGAGTTTCACGCCGATTTAGTTGACTTAAATCACTAAAGTAGCAAAATAAGCTCTAATTTTAGATGGTTAATTGCATTTATTCACTTATTCTAAAGTAAGACTTCCATCAAGTTTTTGTTAGTTTAATTGACGTAAAATGCTTATTTAGAATACTCTTACTTTCGTTTTAATCAATCGAGGAACACCAACATGGCTCTGATTGGTAAGCCAAAACCTGATCCAACTTTGGAATGGTTTTTATCACACTGTCACATTCATAAGTACCCTGCAAAGAGCACTCTTATTCATGCTGGTGAAGATTCAGATACTCTTTATTACATAGTAAAAGGTTCTGTAGCGGTATTGATTAAAGATGAAGAAGGTAAGGAGATGATCCTTTCTTATCTGAATCAAGGTGACTTTATCGGTGAACTAGGTTTGTTTGAAGAACAAGCCGAACGTACTGCATGGGTTCGTGCTAAGCAAGCTTGTGAAATCGCTGAGATTTCATATAAGAAATTCAGACAGTTAATTCAAGTTAACCCTGAAATTCTGATGAAGCTGTCTGCGCAAATGGCCTATCGCCTTCAAAGCACCAGCCAGAAAGTGGGTAACCTCGCATTCTTAGACGTGGCTGGCCGCATTGCCCAAACGCTGTTACATCTGGCGAAACAGCCTGATGCTATGACGCATCCTGATGGCATGCAGATTAAGATCACTCGTCAAGAGATAGGCCAAATAGTTGGCTGTTCACGGGAAACTGTGGGTCGTATCTTGAAGATGTTAGAAGAACAGAATTTGATCCAAGCTCATGGTAAGACCATCGTGGTATACGGTACCCGTTAAGTTAGTCTTCAGCTTGATTTAAGCCTGCCTTATTAAAGTGGCCTAGAATAAATTCTAGGCCATTTTTTATTGGAGAGCTCAAATGAAACGGCTGTTTTTAATCTGTTTTTTCAGCCTGTTCACGCTGGCGCATCCAATGCAATTGAATGCCGAACCTATTGAATTAGAACACTATCAAGCCAAGGCACTCGTCAACTCTGGGCAAATACTGTCCTTAAACGGTACACTCGCCGTAGTTAATCAGTTTTGCCAAGGTGAACTAATTGATGCTCATCTCTATCAAGAAGATCATAAATGGCGCTATGATTTGCAAATCAAAGTTCAGCGTGGCCAAATCGTCAATCTCAGTATTGATGCAACCAATGGCCAAGCCGATCACTCAATAGCATTACCGAGCGAATGTCGAAAACATGAAACTGTTACTCGTTGAAGATAACCCAATGCTAGTCACCGAGCTGGAGAAACAACTCAAACTCGCTGGCTATGTGACCGATATTACAGACAAAGCGCTTGAAGCCGATTATCTGATCAAAGAAACCCAATATGATTGCGTGATCTTAGATATCGGCTTGCCCGATGGCAACGGCCTCGAACTACTCGAAGGCTGGCGTAATCAAGGGATCAGCACTCCAGTCATCATGCTGACCGCACGCAGCCAATGGCATGAAAAAGTCGAAGGCTTTAATGCTGGCGCCGACGATTACTTAGGTAAACCTTTCCATGCACAGGAATTATTGGCCCGTATTCAAGCTCTTATCCACCGTGCCCATGGCCGTTTAAACACCTCTAGCAAGCAATTAAGCTATGGCGGCGTGATCTTAGACGAAGCCGAGCAAACGGTGAAAGTGGCAGACCAATTGTTTGAACTGACGGCGATGGAATTCAGATTGTTAAAAATCTTCCTGATGTCGCCTAAGAAGCTGTTATCTAAGACACAGCTCACCGATAAGCTGTATCAGTTTGACGATGAAAAAGAGAGTAATGTGGTCGAAGTTTATGTGACCCACTTACGTAAGAAATTAGGTAAAACCGCTATCGAAACCCGTCGCGGCCAAGGTTATATCTTCCACGGCATTATTGAATGATCTCGATCCGCACTAAGCTCAGTTTATGGTTAACGGGCTTACTGGTAATAGGCACAGTCATTGGGCTCATATTATTTGAGTCCATGCTGCGTCAGGCGTTTCATGATTCTATTATCAATCGCTTAGAAGAAGATCTCGAACATATTATGCTGGCAACCCATATTCACGATGGGGACATCAGCATAGATCAAAGTCAGCTTTCCAGTTTCTACAAGCCCGCCTATTCAGGCCGCTATTTCCAACTTAACCTGCCCAATGAAGTCATTCGCTCGCGCTCCCTGTGGGATATGCAGTTAGATATCGAGCCACTCGCGCCTAATAAAACCCGTGTCTGGCAAGCTAAAGGGCCAAAAAATAACGATATGCAGCTGTTATCACTGGGATTAAATTCCAGTAGCGCCAATGTCAGTGCCACCTTAACCGTTGCCCAAGATTTGAGTATCGGCAGACGCGTGTTTAGCGAAGTCTATGGCACTAAGCTTGGGATCAATCTGGCGATGTTGGTTGCTATGATCGCGGGGATCTTCCTCATCCTGCGCCAATCCTTTAAGCCAGTTAAACATATTCAGCACGCGCTTTCGCGACTAAGAGAAGGCGAGATTAACGCGCTGGAGCTAAATAATATCCCCCCCGAAGTGCAGCCACTCGCTAAGACTTACAACGAGTTACTCGAGTACACCGCCAAGCAAATTGAGCGTAGCCGCAATAACTTAGGTAACTTAAGCCATGGGCTTAAAACCCCGCTGGCCGTGATGCAGCAACAGGTCGAAGCCCTTGGTCTTAAAGATCCTGAAACCGCCATTGCCTTGCAGCAACAGCTGGATTCTATCCACAAGATGGTCGAGCGCAAACTGGCGGCGGCAAGGATCACAGGCGATATGCTTCCTGCGGCGCAATTGGTTATCCCAAGGGATTTACACAGCCTAGCCAACACCTTAAACAAGGTTCACCGCAATAAAACCATCGAATGTGATTTCGAACTCGACCCTAATATTCTCAGGCTGCCGATCCACAGGGAAGATGGCATGGAGCTCCTAGGCAATCTGCTGGACAACGCCTTTAAATGGGCCCAGAGCCGAGTCAGTATTCAGCTATCACGCCAACAGGAACGTCTCTGCCTTTGTATCGATGATAATGGTCCTGGGGTTGCCGATGATGAACTCGATAAACTCACCCAAAGAGGCACTCGATTAGATGAGTCTGTCATGGGTCACGGCTTAGGCTTGTCGATAGTGAAGGAAATTGCCGAACAGTATGAGATTGGGCTTAAGTTTAGCCACAGCACTCGCTTAGGTGGACTGAGGATCGAACTGACCTTCAGTTAGTCTCGCTTAACATGCTCAGCGTTAAATGCTCTCTTTAAAATACTCATAAAAAAACGCCATCAAATTGATGGCGTTTTTTATGCTTAATGTCTGATGACGTTAGGCTTTATTCACGTTCGTACTTTCAAAAATCTTGTCGGCAGACGCAGCCACAAAACCAGTATACAGCTCACCATTGGCCATAGGATAACGCAGCGCAAACTCATAGAAACAACTTGGAATTTCCACTGTCGCATCGGTGAATTCAAGGCCAATCTTATCGGCCATAGTCGACGATTGCTCTAATAACACTTCTGGCGAACCTTTGATCTCGCCGCCTGAGCCATTGAGCACAAAGCCCGCTTGCTTCAGGGCATCATTCACTGACTCTAAGGTTTCAAAACCGTCGAGATGATTGATAGACACAGTGAAATGGTTAGCGCGATAGCCAAAAGCCGCTACCCAAGCCGCATATTCGCTCTCAGTTAATAAATCCTGATAGGTTTTAGAATCTAAAGACCAATGGCGACCCGAGTAAATAAAGTTGTCCGCCGTTGTCGCCGCTACATCCACTTGGGCGATTAAGCCTTGAATGGTCTCTTGTAGCGCTGGGCTAAATTCTTCAACTAATAGCTCAGAGATAAACACTTTAGGCTGAGTCAAGTCAGGGTGTTCAAAATGCTTAGCGATCAGCTTTTTCTGTTCAAACTTATAATCACCGCAAGCAACATAACCTAACGAAGTGAAATGCTTAGCAAGCACGTCCAAATTCACCTTAGCGATGTTGAAAGTGCGCAGGGCAATATGATCGTTGATGATTGGCTTACCATGGCCCAGCAGCTCGTGCACTTTTGCCGCCGAAGGGGTCATTTGAATATAGTCTTGCCACAGGGCGGCAAATAACGCGTTGATGTCGGTATGCATAAAAACTCCTTTTATTGTGCTGCGGTTATTGCTGTTATTTTGCCGCGAACACTAAATGTAACGACCTAAATGCCACTGTTGCAGCGTCACACATACCCACAGTAGAAGCTCAAGTTACGTTACTGCTTGTTATTAAAAAGGAAGAACATTCGTCCTTCCTCCTCTTTACCACGTACTCTTTACCAGATAAAAGTCAAATATCTACCCGCTTACAAGCTCAAACCTGGGCTTAATGTCGCAGGTAAGCTCACTGCATCGGCCTCGACCGAAGCGACGGGATAAGCACAGTAATCGGCGGCATAGAAAGCGCTCGCCCTGTGGTTACCCGATGCACCTACGCCACCAAAAGGTGCCGCGCCCGATGCGCCAGTGATTTGTTTGTTCCAGTTAACAATCCCTGCACGAATGCGCGCGAGGAAATAGTCATAATCTTCACGGCTATCGGCCAGTAAACCCGCTGACAAACCATAACGCGTTTGGTTAGCCAGTTTAATCGCTTGATCGAAATCGCTATAACGCACTAGCTGTAGCAGAGGTCCGAAGTATTCTTCATCCGGCAAGACATCGATAGCCGTCACATCGATAAGGCCAGGAGAGACTAAGCCCGTACCTGCTTCTAGATGGGTCAACTCGACTAACGATACGCCGCCTAAGTTCTGCAGATTCGTCTGCGCCGCAACCATACCTTTAGCAGCAGTTTCAGAAATCATTGAGCCCATAAAAGGTTGTGGCTGCGCGTTCCAAGGACCGACTTTAATCTGCTTGACCGCATCAGCTAACATGGCAATCAAGGCATCGCCCTGCTCGCCTTGCTCGACATATAGACGGCGCGCACAAGTACAACGTTGGCCAGAGGAGATATAAGCCGACTGCAAAATATCGTGCACGGCAGCTTTGATATCCTGCACACCTTTAATGATCAGTGGGTTATTGCCACCCATCTCAAGTGCTAAAATCTTGCCCGGATGACCGGCATATTGTTGATGTAAAAAATGCCCCGTGCGTGAGCTGCCGGTAAAGAACAGACCATCGAGCTGCGGGTGAGAAGCCAGTGCTTTACCCGTATCCACTTCACCTTGGACTAAGTTGAGCACGCCAGCAGGCAGACCCGCTTTATCCCATAGGCTAACCATCAGCTCAGCAACTTTAGGCGTCAATTCGGAAGGTTTGAAAATCACCGTATTCCCAGCCAGCAGCGCAGGTACTATGTGACCGTTCGGCAAATGACCAGGGAAGTTGTAAGGACCGAACACCGCCACAACGCCGTGGGGCTTATGGCGGATAACCGCGCGTCCCGCTGGCGTATCGTTGGCTTCAGTGCCCGTACGTTTGTTGTAAGCCGCGGCTGATAGCGCAATTTTGCCTATCATAGCGCCGACTTCGGTCGCCGTTTCCCACTGAGGTTTACCCGTTTCTTGGGCAATCGTTTCAGCCAATTCCGCTTTGTTGGCTTCAAGTTGGCTGCGATACGCTTCGACTATGGCTAAGCGTGCATCGAAACCTAACATAAACCAATCAAACTGCGCGGCGCGCGCGGCATCAACGGCGGCGTTAACTTGTTCTGCGGTGGCAGTTTTACCTGTCCAAATAGTTTGAGCATTGGCTGGGTTAATTGAGGCCACGTCATGACCTTTGCCAGCATGCCACTGACCTTGAATATAATGTGTCATTTGTTATTCCTACATTGCCAAAATACGGATTTGATCGCCTTTTGCGAGCAATAAACCCGCTGCCAGCTCAGGGCTGATAATGATGTTTTCGGATTTGTCGTCCACAGCCAGTGCGGCAGACGTCGCTCGATAATTGGCTAATTGAGTATTTGAGATAATAAATTGAGTGTCGGCTTCGACCATGTCACCAATATCGACGGTTAATAAACGGCTTTCACGCACGCCGCGAATGTCCGATAAACGACACTCAACCGTTGGACCACCATCAAAAATATCCACATAACCGCGGCATCGAAAGCCTTCGGCCTGCAGCAGACTTAATGCGGGACGGGTATTGGTATGCACTTCGCCAATCACTTTCTGCGCCTCTTCCGGCAACAGACAAACATAGACAGGGTTTCGTGGCATCATCTCGGCCATAAATGCCTTTTTGCCCAAACCAGAAAGATAATCTGCCTGAATAAAATCAATGCCTAAAAAGTGTTTTTGCAGCCAGCCGTAGAAAGGTGAATGACCATCGGCATCGCTCACACCGCGCATTTCGGCAATCACAGTTTCACCAAAACGCTTCGCATGTTGCGCTAAAAACAAAAAGCGACTGCGGGATAACATGCGGCCATTGTTGCCCTTGCGATACGCTTCACGCAAAAACAGGGTGCACATCTCGGCGGCGCCAGTGTAGTCATGGCAAAGGGTGAGGGTTTCGACCTCGTTACGCACGTCAATTTGTTCGGAATGATAGACTTCGGTACCGAGTCGATAATGGTAAAACGCATCTTCCATTCCCACGGCTGCTTCGATAGCGCACGTTCCCACCACTTCTCGGGTGTCGGTATCTTCCAGCACCATCAGATAACCTTCATCGAAGGGCGCATCGACGGTTTTGACGAATGAGGCTTCTGCTCGCGCAATTTTATGTCTGAGCAAATCGGCATTCACGGGTAATGACGTAAAACCATGACCAGACTCTTCGGCAATTTGATATAAGGCTTCAAAATCGCCAGCCTGAATAGGACGTATGATTAACATCTTAGTGTCTCCTCACTTTGGCTTGCCGTGCATCAAGGCGCCTCTCTTCAAAAAGACAGGTAATGATGCACGTAAGTATTCCCTGACAAAAAAGGAGTGCGAATAAATTCAACACTCCTTTGGTCATTTAGGCGGCAGCTATGCTCGCCACAGCACGTTCAAAACGAGCTAGACCTTCAGCAATATCTGCCTCAGGGATCACCAGAGAAGGAGCAAAACGTACCACGTTAGCACCCGCCATCAGGCTCATTAAGCCTTCAGCGACAGAGGCCACCAAGAAGTCGCGTGAACGGCCTTGGTATTGTTCATTAAGAACTGCCCCTAACAGCAAACCTTTACCGCGTACTTCTGAAAATACATGATATTTTTCATTAATTTTGTTCAAACCATCGCGCAATAACTGCTCGCGATGTTTTACGCCGTCTAACACTTCAGGCGTATTCACTACGTCTAACACAGCATTACCGATAGCGCAGGCTAATGGGTTACCGCCATAGGTAGAACCGTGAGTGCCCACTTTTAGATGTTCAGCAATCTCAGCCGTTGTCAGCATAGCTGCGATAGGGAAACCACCGCCGAGTGCTTTAGCTGTGGTTAAAATGTCAGGCACGATTTCAGTACCCATGTAAGCGTACAGTTCGCCAGTACGACCCACACCCGTTTGCACTTCATCAAAAATCACTAGCGCATTGTGCTTGTTAGCCAGTTCACGCACAGCTTTTAGGAATGCAGGATCGGCATCAATAATACCGCCCTCGCCCTGCAGCGGCTCAAGCATGATGGCACAGGTTCTGTCCGTTACTGCAGCTTCTAATGCGGCAACATCGTTAAATGGCAGGTGAGTAATGCTCTGCGGCTTAGGACCAAAACCATCGGAATAGGCAGCTTGTCCACCAACGCTCACGGTGAAGAATGTACGGCCGTGGAAGGCTTTATCAAACGCTATGATTTCGTCTTTTTCAACGCCGTGTTTTTCTAAGGCGTAACGACGGGCAAGTTTCAATGCGGCTTCGTTGGCTTCGGCGCCAGAGTTGGCAAAATACACTTTGTCGGCAAACGTGCTGTTAACTAATTTAGTCGCTAATTCTAAGGCAGGCTCATTCGTCATTACGTTTGACAGATGCCATAATTTTTCGCCTTGTGTTTTAAGGGCATTCACAAGAGCAGGATGACAGTGACCTAAGCAATTTACCGCAATACCGCCAGCAAAATCGATAAACTCATTACCCTCTTGGTCCCAGACTCGGCTTCCTTCGCCACGAACAGGGATCACAGCAGCAGGCGCATAATTAGGCACCATCACTGCGTCAAACTGGGCACGGTCTAACTTCATATCAACGCTCATTCTTCTTCGTCCTTTGTGTTTGTTTAACGGCGCCTTGCACCGTCAGAGT
This sequence comes from Shewanella scandinavica, assembly GCF_031932065.1. Lineage (NCBI taxonomy): Bacteria > Pseudomonadati > Pseudomonadota > Gammaproteobacteria > Alteromonadales > Shewanellaceae > Shewanella > Shewanella scandinavica. Next base: position 151,168 of record NZ_JAUOES010000004.1, on the reverse strand, counting down.
CCCATAGGTATCTTTATCTAGAGTTAGTGATACTGGGATTGCTTGTGTCTATTAATAACCATTATTAGCGAAAATGTGATCAAAATACCAGTTTTTCACAAACATCAATCCTCGCACTTCCACCCAAAGTGCATAAAGATTGCAGTTTAAGAACTATACAAGCGGTTATGCCCGTGGCTTTTAGCATAATTAGTCAGAAAAAAAGTTATTTACCCCTCATTTTGCTAGCTATTCACTGAATGTGAATAACTACACCATTTTAACGAATCAAGTGTGAAAGCACAAAATGGCTAATTTTCGACCTCACTTCAAGGGCTTCAGGCAATAAATTGAACAAGGGAAACACATGGGACATGTTAGGGTAAAAACAGCCCGTTATCTCGCCACCGCTGGCTTTGACTTGAGCGACTAAGCGCTCAGAATCCTGCAATAACAGCTCCCGCGTACCCGCAATCACTAAGATGGGCGGCAGATCTGCCAAGTCCCCCTGCAAGGGTGAAACTTTTGCAGACATGGGGTCGGCCCCCGCAAGATAAGCGCCACGTAAACGCAGCAAAGCTTCGATGGTGAAGAAGGGATCGTCAGCCGCGAGTATCAGCTCAGTATCCCCGGTTAGTGCTAAATCCAACGCAGGCGATAACAAGATGCAGGCCGTCGGTAATGGCAGGGCTAAACGCTTTAATTCCAGCAACAAACTCAGGGCTAAATTGCCGCCAGCAGAGTCGCCCATAAGGATCACATTCTCAGCGCCCTTAAGCGCGATTAATCGCTTATAGGCTTCAAGCACATCATCAAATGGCGCAGGAAAAGGATGCTCAGGTGCGAGACGATAATCAGGAATATAGGCATCCAATTGACAACGTTGGCTGATATCCGCGATCAATCTTGCGTGGGCGTGGGGCGTTTTAAAACAAAAGCCTCCGCCACGGATATAAAACAGATTGCCAAGGCGAGTTTGTTGATTAAGAAGCACATAATGCAGCAAGCTAGAGTGTTGCAAAGGGATGGTGGCACTGACTAACTTATCCGGCCAAGGAAGCCAACGTTTATCGAGATCAAGCAACTTTTTACGCACTTGCGCTAGGGGGACTTTAGCCTTGCCGCGACTGATGGATGGCCTAGCGACATAAGATAAAATAGTATTCAGTACAGATGCTTGCCAGCTTGGCATATCCCTTCCTCTACTTAAACGCCGCCATCCCGACGCTCAAGTCGCAGGTCGTGGACTACAGCAGATCTAACTTCCTATAATTCTGTGCTTTTAAGCGCAGCACTTCTTGCTCAGTTAACTCGTAATAATCGAACATTAAACGCTTTTCTTGGGGATCGATTTGACGCATCTCTTCGAGTAACACCACCTTAGCATAACAGTTTGCCCGCGCGACTAATGCCGCCTGCGGTGACAATTCTCGATAGCTTAAGGTCAGGTCTAACTCCTTCAATAACCCAGTCAAAGGGCTTGCTTCAAACTTAAGTAATTCTAATAGCTGCCAGTTAAGTTTATGACCATGACTTAACACTTGTTCAAACACAGCTTTGGCCGGAAACTCAGTGGCAATCACAGCATCATACACTTCCTTGTCACGGCTGCTGCTGGCTTCCCTTATCCACGCTCCCCAGGTTTGATCGAATAAGCGCGCGCTCAAACTCAGCACAACCGAGGTGCCTAATTGATTGAGTAAGGCACTACTATAAACTAAGGCTGAGTCAGTATTATGAAGCTGAGCCAACGCATTGGCCGCGATACCACTGACTATACTGTAGCGCCACAATTTACGGGTAGTCCACAACAACTTAGCATTGGCGCTCGGCAGCCAATTACGCAGGCAAAAGTAAGGAATAATCGTTCGCAGGTTTTCGATGCCGATGTAATTCATCACCAATTTAATATCAGTGACTCGCACATCTGAGCTCTGAGGCCGGCGGGCACGAAAAGACGGGCTGTTGACCATATTGGTTAAGTCGCGGCACAACCAACTTAAGTTACTGATCAGCGGTCTTAATCGCGTCGCATCAAGATTTTTTGCCAGCAGTAATTCCAGCAACAGAATTTGCGATTCATTGATCTCTGACTTAGCCAGAACCAGTTCGGGGGACGCGAGTTGATGCTCGATGGCGTTATTGACCGTTTCATGCAGCTGGCTCGACACGGCTTCGAACACTTCTTTGGCTTTAATTTGTTTCATCAAACGCGCTAAAATCGCTTCGCGCTCAACATCTAACTTATTCGCATCGGCCTCTAATTCAAGGTCAAGGTCATCCAAAAGAGTCGGGCTCGCTTTATGCTTTCCGAGGATCAATTGCTGATAGAGTCTGTGCTCTATCTCTATAATTTTGCCGGGTCTTACACCGCCCGCAACCGAAATCGCCACTATAAATCTTTCCTATATCGCTAATGCCCGAGTGACGTCAAAACAATCAAACTCTCAAAATCATTACAATTTCAGCACATACACTTAATCTTAGCAATAACGCAAAGTCGCAGAACACAAACATAGTGTTATATCGGATATTTCCTACTCAGTTGGCCAATAAAAAGGCCTCACGTAGAGGCCTTTACAGGAAATAGAGCTAAGTTATTTGAGTTCTTGTTCGAATAGCTTATAGATACGGCGGTATTCGTCTAACCAGCTAGAAGGCTGACGAAAACCATGGGGCTCGACAGGATAAATCGCCGTTTCAAAGGTCGGTTTTTCCAGTTCGATCAAATGCTGCACCATACGCACGCTGTCTTGGAAGAAAACGTTGTCGTCCATAACACCACTCATAATAAGCAGTGGTTTCGTTAATCCTTGGGCATGCTCAATCGGAGAGCTGCGCTCATAGGCGATAGGATCGACATCAGGCGTATTTAAGATGTTGGAGGTATAAGGCGCATTATAATGTGCCCAGTCCGCCACAGGACGCAGTGCGGCTCCAGCTTGGAACAAGTCAGGTGCAGTGAACAATGACATAAAGGTTAAGAATCCGCCGTAGGAACCACCATAAGTTCCGACACGCTCCGTATCAACATTCGTATTGGTTCCCATCCAGCTAACGCCATCCTTTAAGTCTTCCACTTCTGGATGACCCATATTGCGATAAATCGCGGTGCGCCAATCTCGGCCATAACCTTTAGAGCCACGGTAATCCATGTCCATCACCACATAACCTTGCTGAGTCAGCAGGTTGTGGAACATAAACTCTCGGAAGTAACCGCTAAAGCCATAGTCAGCATTTTGCAAATAACCTGCACCGTGGTTGAAAATCACCGCAGGGTATTTCTCGGCGCGGGATTTATCATAGCCTTGTGGCAAATAAACGCGGGCGTACACCTTGCTGGCGCCATGGCTTGAAGGTACAGCGACCACTTCTGGCGCTTGCCATGGGTAATTTTTGAAGGCATCACTGGTGTAAGACGTCAGCTGCTTTAACTCACCGCCAATGGGTTGAACATAGAGTTCATTAGGCTGTGTGCGGCGTGAAGCATTAAGTAATAGCTGAGTGCCATCAGGACTTAGGCTGTAATCTAAGTTGCCATCCCACTGCGTTAATTGCTCATTTTTGCCTGTGGCTAAGTTCACCCGGTGAACGTTATAAATGCCAGGGTGAGTTTGGTTAGCTTTGTAGTAGATGTAATTCGCGTCCGGTGACAGCGTAATGTCGCTCACTACAAACTTACCTTGGGTTAAGGCGCGCGGCTTTTCACCGAGTCCTTTCACATAGAGCTGTGAATAACCTGATTCTTCTGACAAATAGTACAGAGAATCCGTCCCCGGCAACCAACCGAATTGGTTATAGTCGTAATTCACCCAAGCGTCGTCATGCAAACGATGTTCGGTGGTGAATTTACCCTTAGTTAAATCGACACTGGCGATCCAGCGATCTTTGTTATCGGTGGCTTCTAGCATCAGGGCTAATTTATCTTCCGATTCATGCCACTGAATCGCGCTCTGGGTCCAGCCCCAATCTTGCATCAGCTGAATTTTGCGTGGCGCTTTAGTGCTTTGGTAAGTTTCGCCTTTCGCTTTAGCATTCTCAGCTTTCACTTTGGCAAGCACATCTTCATCAAAACCAGTCAGGCCCTCGATAGTGATATCGACTTGTTTATGCTGATTTAAATCAAGCACGACAAAGCGTTGTCCTGGTGGCGTATCTTCAGCCACACGTGCACGTACTGGCACTGGGTCGATATAACCGTCGCTGCCTAAGTAGTTAGGCATGATGTCGTGTTCGCTGCTGCCGGTGTAATTCTTATCGGTCAGAGCAAGTAAAATATAGCGGCCATCCGGTGACAGACTAAGCTCAGACACCACTTCGCTATCACCTAAATACCAAGTGCTGGCGGCGAGCGTCGGGTCGCTTTTTTGCAATTCATCTTTGTACTGTGCTTTGGCTTTAGCATTCTCTTGCTGCAGCGCCACATACTTAATCAATCTGTGCTGTTGCTTAGCAATATAAGACGTTGGCTCTTTAACACCTTCTGGGGCTTTCGCCATTTTAATTTCGGCAAGCTGCTCGACTAAGCCTGAGTCTTGATGAATTTGGAAAACGTTGTCGCCCTGCCAATAGGCGATATCGCCATTATTGAGATAACGCACGCCATCGATGGCACTGCGCTGGCGAGTCAGTTGGCTGATTTTACCTGTGCTTAATTGCTTAACAAAAATGTTGCCCTGATACAAATAAGCCTTGTGTGACTTAGTGCGATCAAACACACCAAACTGCTGATCTGCCGCGTGTAATTTATCAAGCGCTAGCTCGACGGCGCGACTGTCATTGATGCCTTGCTGATAATAACTGCGCAGAGGTGAAGCACTCGCTTGGCGGGCAAACAGCACGCTTTGGCTATCGTCGCTCCAGTAAGCCTCTTTGGCGAAAACCCCCATCCAATCGGGATTTGCCATAATTTGATTAAGCGTAAGCGCCTGTGAAACCTGTGGCGGTTGGGCTAAGGGAACTTGGAATGCTTGCGGGGATGATGCAGGAGCTGCTGTTTCAGTCGATGTCGCTGCGCAACCTGCCAACACGGCAACCGCTAACGCACTTAAACCCAAATTTCGCATTACGCTTCTCATTTGTCCTTCCTTTTATTGTTATCGCAACGGCTAAATGATCCAGTCGAGTTTACCTGCTGGTTTTGCCTATTCGCGTAGTTTTGCCGAAGTTATAGCATATTTAATCGCTAAACTTGCTTAAAAGAAGGATAAATCTTGTAACAGAAATTGATAGTACGAATATAGTGCAGGGAGTTTTTGGGGTGAGGAGTTTTTAGGGCGAGGAAATTATACAGGCACAGCCGATTGCGCTAAAAAATTGGCTAATAGTTCTAGACCTTGTTCAGTAAGAATGGATTCGGGATGAAATTGCACCCCATACAGCGGTAAGTCTTGATGGCTCATGGCCATGATTTCTCGGCCATGGAGCGGATCATCAAACCAAGCATCGAGGACAAAACCTTCAGGCACAGCATCCACCAATAACGAGTGATAACGTGTGACGGTTAAGGGCTGATTTAATCCCTCAAATAACCGCTGCCCAGTGTGCGCAATGGCGCTGACCTTGCCGTGCATTACCCGCTCGGCACGCACCACATTGGCACCAAAAACCTGCGCCATCGCCTGATGCCCTAAACACACACCTAGGATCGGCATGCGCGTGGCAAAATGTTCAATCGCCGCGAGGGAGATGCCCGCCTCATTGGGAGTGCAAGGGCCGGGCGAAATCACCAGATGAGTAGGCGCAAGCGCCTCGATTTCGGCGATGCTAATTTCGTCATTACGTTTGACCACTATCTCTTGCCCTAGCTGCTGAAAATACTGCACTAAGTTAAAGGTAAAAGAGTCGTAATTATCGATCATTAGCAACATACAAGATCCATTGGCCTAAATGGGTAAAGGTAACGCATATCCGACGGATGAATGCGGGCGCAAATGCTACCACACCTTATCCTCAAGGTTTAGCCAATTACGGCGATAAAATACAGCGACAAAAAAGCCAGTCATAGGACTGGCTTAGTTTTAAAACAACTTGGGCATTTCACCACAGCTATTTAGCGGTCGTTATTTTACGACGGTTAAATGGCTGCGACGCTTAGGTGGTTCATCAGTCGGCTCAGGTGCTTTATCGTTTGTTTCAACAACCGATAAAGATGAATCGACTTCATCATCCACTAGGTAAGCATCTTCAATATCGAAGACAGTGCCAGCACCGTTTTCACGGGCATAAATAGCGACAATCGACGCCATTGGCAACATCACCTGCTGGGGAACACCACCGAAACGCGCATTGAACTCCACAAACTCATTGCTAATTTGCAAATTGCCCACTGCGCCAGCAGCGATATTCAACACTATCTGGCCATCCTTCACGTATTGCTGCGGTACTTGAGTGCCTTCAACAAAGGCATCCACCACAACGTGAGGAGTCAATTGGTTATCCATCAACCAATCATAGTAAGCCCTTAGTAAATAAGGACGATTTGGAGTCAAAGGCTTCATTACATACCCATGCGCATTTCGCGTTCAGCTTCAGTCAAAGAAGCTTTAAACGATTCACGCTCAAAAATACGTGTCATGTACGCTTTGATATCTTTAGCTACACGGCTATCTAGCTCAATACCTAATACAGGTAAGCGCCATAACAGTGGGCCAAGGTAGCAATCCGCGAGACCAAATTCTTCGCTCATGAAGTAAGGCACTTCACCGAAGATTGGCGCAATTGCAATCAGGCTTTCAGTCAACTCTTTACGAGCGGCTTCAACACGATCACCTTTACGGATACGGTCAACGAGCGAATACCAGTCTGTATCTATGCGGTGCATCATCAAACGGCTTTGGCCGCGAGACACTGGATAAACTGGCATCAAAGGCGGATGAGGAAAACGCTCATCCAAATATTCCATGATAATGCGTGATTCGTATAATACGAGTTCACGGTCTACCAAAGTTGGCACTGAGTTATATGGATTTACTTCGAGCAAATCCTCAGGCATTTCGTTAGGGTCGACCTGTAAAACATCAACAGTAACCCCTTTCTCAGCTAACACGATACGTACTTGATGGCTATACAGATCATCAGCACCTGAAAACAGTGTCATGATAGAGCGTTTGTTGGCAGCAACAGCCATTGATACCCTCCAGAATCGAAATAAAACAAAAGTAAACGAGGGGCTAAGCCCCCCGTTTACACTATGCGGATATTACATTTTACCCGTTATTGGTGCCTAGTGTACATCTTTCCAATACTCTTTCTTCAAGAGGTAGGCCACAATAAAGAATATAAACAGGAATCCGAGTACCCACCAACCCATAGCTTGACGCTCTAGCTTAACAGGTTCAGCCGAATAGACTAAGAAACCCGTGATATCACGAACCGCTTGATCATATTCTTCCGCATTTAATTTACCGCCAGTCACCACAATAGTGCCATCTTCTTGTTTAACTGGTGTGCCTTGCAACTCTTCGAGTACATGTGGCATACCAACAGATGGGAACACTGTGTTATTCACACCAAATGGGCGACTAGGATCTTTATAGAAGCCTTTTAGATAGGAATAAACCCAATCTTCGCCACGAACGCGTGCAACTAATGTTAAATCAGGCGGTGTAGCACCAAACCATTTAGCAGCATCTTTATGCGGAATCGCGTTTTGCATAAGCTCACCAATTTTGGCATCGGTGAACATATACTTGTTACGCATGTCATCAATAGAGATACCGAGATCAGTAGCGACACGTTCATAACGCTGATACTGAGTGCTATGGCAACCAGAACAATAATGTTGGAACAGGTCCACACCACGCTCTAAAGAAGCTTTATCATGCAGGTCAACATTAGCGTCTTCTAAATGTATTTTATGCCCGCTTGCGGCCATAGCCAGCGTCGGCAACAAGGTGACTAATGCAATCAGTAATTTTTTCATTAGTGTGTCAACCTCGCTGGAACAGGTTTAGTTTTTTCATTCTTGCTGTATACCCACAGCGCCACAAAGAAACCAAAGTAAGTAAAAGTAAACACCTGTGCAACTATCGTCAGCGTCGGCGTAGCAGGAACTACACCTAAGTAACCTAACACTATGAAAGAAATTGCGAATTGAGCAATGTTCAACTTGTGCAGTGTGCTACGGTAGCGAACTGATTTAACTTTACAACGATCTAACCAAGGCAATACGAACAGTACAGCAATCGATAGCCCCATCATTATTACGCCTGCTAATTTATCAGGAATGGCACGTAAAATGGCGTAGAAAGGTGTGAAGTACCATACAGGTGCAATGTGTTCAGGTGTCTTCATCGGGTTAGCCGCTTCAAAGTTTGGCTTTTCAAGGAAGTAACCGCCGCCTTCAGGAATGAAGAACAACACATAACAAAACACAATCAGGAAGCCTGCAACGCCCATGATGTCTTTAACTGTGTAGTATGGGTGGAATGGAATACCATCGACTGGCCAGCCATTCTCGTCTTTGTTCTTCTTAATCTCGATACCGTCAGGGTTGTTTGAACCCACTTCGTGTAGCGCAATTAAGTGTAAGAACACGAGTACCACTAATACTAACGGCAGCGCAATCACGTGCAGTGCGAAGAATCGGTTCAATGTTGCACCAGAGATCACGTAATCGCCACGGATCCACAGGGTTAAATCGTCACCAATAACAGGGATAGCACCAAACAGAGAAATAATTACCTGCGCGCCCCAGTACGACATTTGTCCCCATGGCAGCAAATAACCCATAAAGGCTTCAGCCATCAGCACGAGGAAAATCAGCATACCGAACAACCACAGTAGTTCTCTAGGCTTCTGATATGAACCGTAAATCAGACCACGGAACATGTGCAGATAGATCACTACGAAGAAGGCTGATGCACCCGTTGAGTGCATGTAACGCAGCAACCAACCGTATTCAACGTCACGCATTATGTACTCAACAGAAGCGAATGCGCCTTCTGCTGTTGGTACATAGTTCATCGTCAACCAGATACCCGTCAGTAATTGGTTAACCAATACCAACATCGCTAGCGAACCGAAAAAGTACCAAAAGTTAAAGTTAGTTGGCGTCGCATACTGACCCACGTGACGGTTATAAGTCGCCGTCATAGGGATACGCGCATCAATCCAATTAATTAAATTCTTAACCATTACGCCACTCCTTTATCTACACCGATAATCACGGTGCCATCATCAACGTATTGATGTGGAGGAATAACTAGGTTCAATGGAGCAGGTACGCCTTGGAAGACGCGGCCAGCCATATCGAACTTAGAGCCATGACATGGACAGAAGAAACCAGAAGTGACACCTTCAACTTGCTCACCAAATGAATCTGGTAAATAAGTAGGTGAACATCCGAGGTGGGTACAAATACCGACAGCAATAAAATACTCTGGCTTAATTGAGCGCAAAGGATTTGTTGCATATTCAGGCTGCTGCATTTCAGCAGAAGCAGGATCTCTTAACTTATCATCATGTGTTGGCAGTTCATTGATCACAGCATCTGTGCGACGGACAACCCATACAGGTTTTCCACGCCACTCAACACGGATCAGCTGACCTGGCTCTACTTTACTGATATTTACTTCGACCGGTGCACCTGCAGCTTTCGCTTTGGCACTCGGATTCCATGACTTGATGAAAGGAACCGCTACAGCGACGGCACCAGCACCACCTACTACGGCGGTTGCGGCTGTCAGGAATCTGCGACGTCCGGTATCGACTGGCGCATTGCTCATCCACTTATCTCCCAGAGGGTGTTGGAATTTTTATATTTCAAAGACTTTCTGCCCTTAGTCATCACTAGGGTCAAAAATCGAAGTTTGAAGCGGGGCTCATTATAGCTAAAAATTAGAAGCAGATCATAGTGAAAACACGCAAGTAAGTTAGGGAGATTGCGTGTTTTTTGAAAAAAGTCGAAAAAAGCCCCAACTATTAAGCCGTTTTAATCAATTTGGAAGGTTTTTTGAGCATCTTGTCTGTGACATCGGCATAAAGCATGCATCGCTAATATAAATTAGCCTTAACTTTTCTATCTAAGTTAACAATCGCCAGATAAAAAAATAGGCCCTGGGTAACAGGGCCTATTAGATCAACACTTTTAACGTATTACTTCTTGGGTGAAGTGCTCTTCATATACTTGAAGAACTCGCTATCAGGCTCTAATACCATGATATCTGACTTGCCTGAGAAACTAGCACGATAGGCTTCTAAGCTACGAACAAAGCTAAAAAATTCAGCATCTTTGCTATAAGCATCAGAATATATCTTAGCCGCTAATGCATCACCTTCACCACGAATGGTTAAGGCTTTACGCTCAGCTTCAGCAATCTTCACTGTTACATTAGCATCGATCGTTGCACGGATAATTTCAGATTGCTCTTTACCTTGTGCTCTATGCTCTTTTGCCACAGCTTGACGCTCAGCACGCATACGTTGGTAAATACTGTTACTGACGTTAGCGGGTAAATTGATTTGCTTTACACGCACATCGACAACTTCAATACCTAAGTCTTTAGCGCTTTCTGAAGCATTTTCCAATGCATCATTCTGTAACTCATCACGCTTACCAGAGACAATCTCTTTGATTGTGCGGCGACCAAACTCAGTTCGTAAATCGTTGTTGATCTTACGTTGTAAAAGCGATTCAGCATTCGATTTAATACCACCATTTGTAGACAGGTAATATTTTTCGAAATCCAAAATACGCCACTTCACATAAGAATCGACCATAAGGTCTTTCTTCTCTGAAGTTACAAAACGATCCGCAGCACCATCAAGTGTTTGAATACGGGCATCGAGTAATTTTACTTTATCGATCACAGGTACTTTAACGTGTAAACCTGGACCATAGACGCGAGTGACTTGCTTGCCATCCACATTGTCTTTTAAAATTTCACCGAAACGCGCCACAATTGCGCGCTCGCCTTCATTCACCACCATTAAAGATGACAAACCAATACCTAAAAGTACGGCGATAAGAATAACGCTTAATCTACCCATGGATTACTCCCTCCCTTGGCGAGTACGATCATCGCGGGATGGACGTCCACTCAAAGGCTCATTCGCGCGAGTCGTTGATACAGATGAAGAATTGACATTTTGCTGTGGCTTAGCTTCCAGCTCAATTGTCGCAGGCTTCTGCTGAATTAACTTATCTAGCGGTAGGTACATTAAGTTGCCGTTGTTTTTGGCATCAATCAGCACTTTATTCGTATCAGTCATCACTTGCTGCATTGTATCGAGATACAAACGCTTGCGAGTCACTTCAGGCGCAGCTTGATACTCAGGTAATAACAGCTCAAATCGAGCCACTTTACCGCGAGCCTCTAAGACTTCACGCTCTTTATAAGCATTCGCTTGTTGTGCCATACGTTCAACTTCACCACGAGCTTTAGGTTCAATCTCACGGGCATAGGCTTCAGCTTCACGAATAAAACGTTGTTCATCTTCTTGGGCAGAAATCGCATCATCGAAGGCATCTTTCACTTCTTCAGGCGGACGTGCCGGCAAGAAGTTAACATCGACAATCGCCAGACCCAATTTATAGGGCTCAAGAATGCGCTCTAACTCTTTCCACGTATCGCGACGGATAGCATCACGGCCAGTAGTCAGAATATCATCCATCTTGTTATGTCCGATGACATAACGCAATGCACTGTCGGTCGCTTCACGCAAACTGGCGTTCGCATCGACGGCACTGAACAGATATGAGTAAGCATCTAAAATACGATACTGCACATCAAGCTCAACTTTCACGACGTTTTCATCGGATGTCAGCATGCTACCAGACGCAGGAATAGAGCGAACCGATTGAATGTCAACGGGATAAATTTGGTCAATGAAAGTCGCTTTCCAATGAAGACCTGGTCCTATTTCGCCATTATGTTGACCAAATCGCAGTGCCACACCACGCTCCGCTTCTTTAATTGTATAAAAACCCGAAAGTCCCCAAACAACCAAAGCAACAGCAAGAATGATGATTAGGCTAAACGAACTAAAAGATTGGCCTGAGCCATTTCCTTTGCCGCCAAAGCGCTTTGAAAGATTACGAAAAACCTCGTCAAGGTCCGGTGGTCCTTTGTCGTTACCACCTTTATTTCCCCAAGGATCATTACCCTTGTTACCGGGCTCGTTCCAAGCCATTTAGCACTCCATAAGTGGATGAAATAAATTAGATTATTAACAAACAGCCTCATCTATCGAATCTTCGTAGATGAAGGTTTCTAACTCACCCTGACTCTGTTTAGCTAATCGGCGCCAATCGGCGTCCGATAAACGAACAGACAAAATACAGTTCCCCAGATCGTCGTACTCTTTCTGCTGTATCGCATCCAGTCGATAAAACTGGCCAAGATAATGTCCAGCAGTTGCCGGAATTCTTAGTGTTAGCTCTTTAATCACCTCACCGATAAGCTCAGTGATGGCTTTCAATAGCAAATCAAATCCCAAACGCTTCTGTGCTGAAACCCAAACTCGAACGGGTTTGCCTATGTCGTTATATTCAATTCTTGGGGTTACATCCTCGAGTAAATCGATTTTGTTACATACCACGAGTTGCATGACTTCATCGGCTTCGATGTCTTTCAGTACAGATTGAACCTGATCAAAATTATCCGCCATGTTTTCATCTGCACAATCAACAATGTGCAGTAGTAACTCAGCTTGCCTTGTCTCTTGTAAAGTCGCCTTAAATGCAGCAACGAGATCATGGGGCAAATGACGAATAAACCCTACTGTATCCGCGAGTATCACGGCACCATCGGGTAAATCTAACTTTCTTAACGTGGGATCGAGTGTGGCAAACAGCTGATCTGCTGCATAAACATCGGAAGATGTTAAGGCATTAAACAGCGTTGATTTACCGGCGTTGGTGTAGCCGACTAATGATACTGTCGACAAATCACTGCGCTTACGTGCACGTCTACTCTGTTCACGTTGTTTATCAACTCGCTCTAAGCGTTTGTTGATATTTTTAATCCGTCCTCTGAGCAAACGTCTATCGGTTTCGAGCTGGGTTTCCCCTGGACCACGTAAACCAATACCACCTTTTTGCCTTTCAAGATGCGTCCAACCACGGATCAGGCGAGTCGACATATGGCGCAATTGCGCTAGCTCCACCTGCAACTTACCTTCGTGAGTTCGCGCTCTTTGAGCAAAAATATCGAGAATAAGCGTCGTACGGTCGAGTACTCGACATTGACACACTTGCTCAAGATTACGCTCTTGGGCTGGACTCAATGCATGATTAAAAATCACCACATTGGCTTCGGTCGCCGCCACTAATGCGGCTAACTCTTCAGCTTTACCAGAACCCACAAAAAATTTGCGATCCGGCGAACGTCGACTTCCAGTAATCACCCCGACTGATCGGGCTCCAGCTGATTCTACTAATAGCTGCAGCTCGACTAAATCTTCTCGGCGTTCCTCATCGGAAAAGTCGATATGGACAAGAACCGCAGTTTCTCCCGCCTCATAACGATCAAACAAGAAGTAAACTCCTTAGATAAAACTTATTCGCCACTAGGCGCATCATCTTGAGCACCATATCCGCCTTGGGCATTTTGGTGACCAGTAACGTTGAATGGGCGTGCTGGCACGACAGTAGAAATAGCGTGTTTATAAACCATTTGGCTCACTGTGTTTTTCAACAGAATGACAAATTGATCAAAAGACTCTACCTGTCCTTGGAGTTTAATGCCGTTCACCAAGTAAATTGATACAGGAACGCGCTCGCGACGCAATGCGTTCAAAAATGGGTCTTGTAAAGATTGCCCCTTAGCCATTTTATTATTTCCTTTTTAATTTATATAAAATAAATCGATATCAGTGATAGTTTTTTGTTTAGTTTTAGTATTATACAGCAAGGGCTAATAAGCTAGCGGCATTGACGCATAAGTGTAACTAAATTCCCCTCAGCACCACTTTCGAGCCAATTCAACTCTGGCCAACTGCGCAACCATGTTAATTGACGCTTAGCCAATTGCCTAGTAGCAGCAACCGCTTTTTCGACCATAGTATCATAGTCAAACTCACCATCGAGATATTGCCAGCACTGTCGATAACCCACACAACGCATTGAAGGCAAGTCTAAATGCAGGTCTCCACGGGCTTTCAGCTCCGTGACTTCCTCAAGGAAGCCCTGTTTGAGCATAATCGCAAAACGTTGCGCAATTAAGTCATGTAACACTTTGCGCTCACGCGGTGCAATAGCAAACTGCACTACATCATAGGGCAAGGGAGCAGATTTGGTCTGAGTAAGCTCAGTCATACTCTTGCCGCTTATTCTATAGACTTCCAGCGCTCTTGAAAGTCTTTGTGGATCATTAGGATGAATTCTTTCTGCCGACACGGGATCTATCTCCCTTAATTGGTCATGCAGTGCTTCCCATCCCTTTTCATCCGCCTCAGCTTGGATCTCGGCTCTAATGGCCTCGTCCGCACTCGGCAAAGGTGATAAACCTTCGAGTAACGCTTTGAAATACATCATGGTTCCGCCAACTAATACTGGCGTTTTACCCATGCTGACAATCTGTTCTATCTCGGCTATCGCATCGGCTCTAAAGTCGGCTGCCGAATAACTTTCGCTAGGATCGCGAATGTCGATCAATCTATGTGGCCCACGGGCCAATTCGTCGGCTGAAGGCTTGGCGCTGCCAATGTCCATACCGCGATAAATTAATGCTGAATCGACCGAAATGATTTCGCAGTTATGCTTTTCGGCCAATTCTAATGCTAAAGCAGTTTTGCCTGAGGCCGTTGGCCCCATCAAAAATATCACATTAGGCTGTAATTCTTTATTCACTTGCTTGCTCTTCTAGCCACGATTGCCAAGGTAATGATATTGCTTTGTTGGCAATAAGCTGTTTTTTCTCGTCAGCTAACTGCGAAAATGCTGCCCAAATTTCTGGCGCCGAAACGAATCCCGTTAAACTGTGTTTTGCCAACCAAAATGCCAATGCGCTTGGCGCAGGTGTTTCAAAACGCAGCGATTGTAACCACTCAGGGATCACTTTGGCTAACTGGCTCTCTCTGATATATGGGGGCACTTTTTTAATAATCAACTGCTGGTAACGAATTGTTAGTTCTAAACCTAACTGGCGGATTAGCGTGTCATGTTCATCGAGCACAGCCTGCCAATCCGCATCGGCCGCGACAGACACTGGCATCAATAAAGGCTGACCAATTAATCCGGTCGCTAGCTTAGCCTCAATCTCTTGGCAACGCGTCGCCAATGCTACTGATTTTATTGGCAATAGACTCAGTTTATCCGCCGTCGCCATTACCCAATATTGGCCATCTAAAATAGCAGGCATAGGTAAAGATGGCTGATAATCTTGATCTTTTACACTGTAAGAAGGTGTTTGCAATAAAGCACCATAACTTGCAATTGCCGCTTTTGACGGTAATTCAGTACGTTGCCGAGATTCACTTGCAGAATAACTGCTGCGACTACTGTCCCTTGGCGTGGCCATGCTGCCAAAGGCATTGGTTTGAGTGCCAAAACTGGCGCCTTCTCGTCCTGCGCCGACCGATTTTACTTGAACGGCAGTGGAAACTGCATCTTGAGCAGACTCAAATGAATCAGCACCAAGTGCAAAAGGGGCAGCTATTCCAACTGCGCTTGTTGGAGCATCCACAAACACATCTTCAACTTCATCCAAGGAACTAGAGTGAACGACATTGAGTTCCCCTGCTTCTTCCAGCGCCGATTGCAGTGCCTGCAAAATATAATCATGCACATAGCGACTCTGATGGAATCGTACCTCATGTTTAGCAGGATGCACGTTTACATCCACTTGATGGGGATCGATATCCAACATCAACACATAACCGGGTTGCTCCAGTTCTGCTTTTTGGGCAAAGGCTTGGCGCACAGCATGATTGACTAAGCGGTCACGGATAAGCCGTCCGTTGACATAAAAATAATGGGTATCAGTAATCACCGGCGACCAAGGTGACTGTAAATAACCACTGAGGCGCAAATCATCGTGTTGACATTCAATCTTAAGCGCTTGCTCAGCAAATGGGCGACCACTTACTTGCGTCAAACGTTGTAAATACTGGGCTTCATTCATGGCGGGACGATAATTGCGTACCGTCTTGCCGTTATGGGTCAGTGTAAAATGGATATCGCCGCGCACTAATGCAATGCGCTTTAACCATTCATCAATATGGGTAAATTCGGTTTTATCGCTCTTTAAAAAGCGTCTGCGAGCCGGCGTATTAAAGAATAAATCCACCACTTCAATCGTCGAACCAACAGGATGCGCGGCGGGCATGACTTTAACCGCCATGTCGGCACCTTCGGCATGGGCTTGCCATGCTTCGGTTTGATCTGCAGTTCGCGACGTCAACGTTAAGCGTGAGACTGAGCTGATACTGGCTAACGCTTCACCACGGAAACCAAAACTGAGGATAGCTTCAAGATCGTCTAAGGTGTGCAACTTTGAAGTCGCATGGCGCGATAAGGCCAATGCGAGTTCATCTTTGGGTATGCCAGAGCCGTTATCGCGAATTTTAATCAGCTTGCTGCCGCCTTTATCGATTTCAATATCGACTCGGCTCGCTCCTGCGTCGAGGCTATTCTCGACCAATTCTTTGACTACGGAAGCGGGTCTCTCAACCACTTCCCCCGCCGCAATTTGGTTGGCTAATTGCGGTGGCAGGATCTGAATGCCCATCATGCTTTCCTATTTAACTCTGGGGTATGACTAACGTTTGTCCTAACTGCACCACATCGGACTTCATCCCATTCGCTTGTTTGATGCTAGACATAGGCACACGGTAACGCTGCGCAATGGCTGATAAAGACTCACCACGACTGACTTTATGTTTGACATTCGATGCCGTTGAACTTCCCACATAAGCGGTTGGCGTTCTCTCTTTTGTCGATTTAGTACTGCTAGAGCTTGCGCCGCCTCGCTGGGCAAGCAAGGTATCCGCCGGCGGATTATTGTGATAGTAACGACTCACACCCTTGTAGATAGCATTAGCGATGTTTTCTTGATGGCGGCTACTCGACAGCAAACGCTCTTCTTTCGGATTCGAAATAAAGCCCGTTTCCACCAAGATAGAAGGAATATCCGGTGATTTCAGCACAGCTAAACTCGCCGATTCTGGGCGACTCTTATGCAATTCAGTCACGCTGCCTAAATCCTTAAGAATATCGCCCGCAACTGAATGACCAATGGCCATCGAACTGTTCATCGACATATCGAGCAAGGTCATTGCAAGATACTGTTCATTATCCGTATTTTGGATAATCTCACCCGCGCCGCCCAGCAACTCAGAATGTTTTTCTTTTTGCTCTAACCAACGGCCAATTTCACTGTTAGCACGACGCATAGATAATACCCACACAGAGGCCCCGCGCGGATTGGGTGATGTAAAAGCATCGGCATGGATAGAAATGAGCAGATCGGCCTTACTGTTACGGGCCAACTCAGAGCGCTTATTCAGATTCACAAAATAATCGCCGGTACGGATCATCACAGCGCGCATGCCGGGCGTGTCATTGATTTTACTCGAAACACGTCTGGCGATTTCCAGGGCCACCTTTTTTTCATAAACGCCCGAAGGGCCAATGGAGCCGGGATCGTCGCCACCATGGCCCGCATCGATAGCAATCACAATGTCACGGGATGACTTTGCCGCTTGAGTAACCGTTTTAACAGGGGTAGATGACACAACTGCGGTGGCGGTTGTTAAGGTTTTATCTTCTAAATCAACCACGAGACGATTGCCATAGGGCGCAGTTACGGGCAACGAAAACAAGCTCGCATTCAGTGGCTTCACCAAATCTATGACTAAGCGCAAATCGCCCTTAGTCGGCGACTTACTGACTCGCACGCCCTTGACTAACTTACTATTGTTTTCAAGATTTTTAAGCGCAACTTTAGTGGCGGACTTTTTTAAATCCACCACTAAGCGATTAGGGCCATCTAAAGAGAAATAGGTGTAATCTGGCGCTTCACTTAAATCAAACACGATTCGAGTTGACTCAGGCGCAGCCCAAATACGTACGCTTTCTAACTGATTAGCCGCATGGGCCGTCACAGATAAAAAAGAACATAAAGAAAGAATAATAATTTGAAAAAAGGGGTTATTTTTTATCATTTTAGTTTTTATTTTATCGCTTTTAATAACTTTTCACCTAGCTCTGACAAGGCCTCTATGCGTATTTCACGCCCACTATTTTGATAACTTAAATGCATATGGACATCGGCATCGGGCAATAAACCCTCTCCCTTATCTGGCCATTCAACAATGCACAGACTCTTATCCGTGAAATAATCACGAATACCCATAAACTCGAGTTCTTCTGGATCGTTTAAACGATACAAATCAAAATGATAAACTTCGACACCATCCAGCTCATATGGTTCAACTAAAGTGTAAGTCGGGCTTTTAACGGCTCCTTTATGACCTAAACCTTGAATTAAGCCGCGACTCAGCGTCGTTTTACCGGCACCTAAATCACCCGTAAGATACAGAGTCAAAGGCGCTTGGACATGGCGGGCTAATTTTTGCCCAACCGCAATAGTGTCGTCTTCGTTGTCTAAGAAAAAAGTTAACTCTGTCATATCCGCTTATATCACTGCTGTTATTGATGGAGAAGCGACTCAAGCCTAAAAAGGCACAGGGCACAGAACAAAGTCCAGCCCCGCTTGAGTCTCACATACCGCCTAGAGTAAATCACTATTCACTAATTGGCGAATAAAAGGCATTAAATCGCTCGCTAACATGCCACGTTCTCCCTGTATTGCCGCAAGATCGGCGGCGCAACCATGTACAACAACACCCAGCACAGTCGCTTGCATGTTATCCATTCCTTGAGCCATGAGCGCGCCTATAATACCAGATAACACATCACCACACCCACCACTGGCAAGCCCAGGATTACCAACAGGCGTAACAACCATTTGTTTGCCATCAAAAATGACGGTTCCAGCGCCTTTTAGCAACACAACACCGCCGTACTTTTGCTGTATAGCCCGCACTGCCGCAAACCTATCCTGCTCAATTTCTGCCACAGAGCAACCGAGTAAACGCGCCGCCTCACCCGGATGCGGTGTTAGCACCCAATTGGTTTGCTGGCGCGGTTCATTGCTCAATAGATTTAAGGCATCGGCATCCAAAACACAGGGTTTATCGCTTAAGCCCACGGCTTTAAACAAGTTATAGCCCCAGTCATGCTTACCTAAACCAGGGCCAAGCACGATAACCTGCGCCCAACCAAGACGCAGATACACTTCCATATCGACTAAGTCACAACCCCAGAACATCAATTCAGGACGGGAAACATTCACAGTCAATTGATGCTCAGGTCGACTGATCACTGTGACTAACCCAGCACCGGCACGCAAACATGCCTCACTGGCCAGTCGCACGGCGCCAGCCATGCCCATATCACCACCGATAACAGTGACCTTACCCGACTGGCCTTTATGGCTATCGCGCGCTCTGGCGGCAAAGTAATCTTTAAGCGTCTCTTTTCCGACTCTTTGTGCACTCGCTTCAGCGAAGAAAGGTGTTAATCCTAAAGCGGCAAATTCAAGTTCGCCGCTGTAATGCCGCGCCTTACCCGTTAACAAACCTTGCTTCCAGCCACCAAAACACAAGGTGACATCCGCCATCACAGCAACACCCGCCACAGCGCCGGTATCGGCAATCACTCCAGACGGTAAATCAAGGCTCAATACCCAAGCTGCATTGTCATTGATGGCGCAAATATACTCAGCCATATCGTCGCGCACCGCATCTCGCACACCTGTGCCGAGTAAACCATCGACGATGATTTTGGCCGCAAGAATGGGCGCAACGGCTTTCGGCAGTAACTCTCCACCGTCTTTAAGATAATGGGCCAATGCTTGCTGACACTCAGGCGTGCCTGCCGCTGACGTCATCATCACTGAAACGGCCATATCACTGGCAAGGGCTAAACGAGCGCACACTAAGGCATCGGCACCATTGTTACCGCTGCCAGCGAGGATAAATACAGAAGAGGCATTGGGGTTATGTTTTGTTAAACATTCAAAAGCCGCCGCGCCAGCACGCTCGACCAATTCATAGAGGCTAGAGGCTCCCTGCGACACAGCACTCAGTTCAGCTTGGCGAACTTGTGCTTGGGTAAATAAGGCCTTGGGAAATTGCGATAGATCTTGTGCCATGAAGGATCTCCTTAGACGCCAACGACTTCATTCCACAATGAGTTACCTCACCATAGGAGTCTTGGCAGCATTGAGCAAGGCCGATAAAAAAATCAGCTAATAGATCAAGAAAGTAGCAAGAATCGGATCGGGAAATCATGACGTAAATCAGTTCAAGCGCAGATACCCGCCCAAATGGAGCAAAGTAGCGCAAAAGTCGTCGATACACCGATGACACAAAGACAAAAGCCAGCACTAGGCTGGCTTTGGGAATTGAGAAGCGATGACGGTTTAGATATCGTCCATCCGAATCGTGCTGTGGACCAAACGTTGTTGCTGAGTTTTCTCTACTCGGATCAAGTTGGCTAGTGCATTACGCGCATCTTCGGCAGTGGTTGAGTTAACCGTTTTTTCTAACAAACCAATCAGACGATTTTCTAAGTCTAAGTGCAAGTTGAGCACATCGTCTTCATTCATGTTCGCGGGCAACATAGTATCTTGGCAACGCTTGGTAAAGTCTTCAAAGGTGAAGTCTTTGTACCAAGTATCAAGAATACGATGTGGTGCTTCTTCTATATAATCGCGCAGTTTCTCTGCCATGGTTTTTTGATGTGACTCAAAATAATCCAGCATCATTTTCACACGAGCCGAGTCAGCTTGATTGTTGAGTCGGCCATAGAGTTGCGCCATATCTAAGCGGCAATGTGCCACATACTCAAGTAGATCACGTAATTGTTGAATACGCATATAATGCACTCCACTGTCAGGCCAACTACTTGGCGCTATTAATTTTGTCTAGCTTCATTATGTGAGTAAAAGCGTTACGAATATTTGAACAAGGTCATAATTTAACTTTCGCGAAGCTATCTAATTTAGGAAAACTTGAAGAAACACGCTACAGATCACGCATCTAAATCCTATCAAACTGTTTTGTATAAGAGAGAAAAGCCAAAAGAGATCTCAAAACACTTAGCCTAAAAGGTTGGAGTAAGTCTTTGGTTGTGCATGATGAATCAAAGATAGAGGGTTTGCAGTGGATAGTAGTTAATCAAGAAAGGAATAGATGAGCTATACCTTGAAAAAGAAAGGTATCGCCATATCAGAATCACAACTGAGCTAATGTCAACTTAGTCATGTGATAGTGGAATATTTAGGAAATTGGAGCGACATATCGGGTTCGAACCGATGACCTATACCTTGGCAAGGTATCGCTCTACCAACTGAGCTAATGTCGCATAATTATCGCTGTCACATCAGCCTTCAACATTCAAAAAGGTATCGTCTATCAACCTTTATCAACTGAGCTAATGTCGCATAATCTGTATTAATGATTTGGTAAATCACTAAGTTTTAATTTGGAGCGACATATCGGGTTCGAACCGATGACCTATACCTTGGCAAGGTATCGCTCTACCAACTGAGCTAATGTCGCTTTTTGTATCGCTGCCACATTTGCCTTCAACATTAACAAAGGTATCGTCTATCTACCTTTATCAACTGAGCTAATGTCGCATTTCACATTTTAAGACTGTGACAGTCTAGAATTTGGAGCGACATATCGGGTTCGAACCGATGACCTATACCTTGGCAAGGTATCGCTCTACCAACTGAGCTAATGTCGCATAATTATCGCTGTCACATCAGCCTTCAACATTCAAAAAGGTATCGTCTATCTACCTTTGTCAACTGAGCTAATGTCGCATAATCTGTATTAATGATTTGGCAAATCACTAAATTTTAATTTGGAGCGACATATCGGGTTCGAACCGATGACCTATACCTTGGCAAGGTATCGCTCTACCAACTGAGCTAATGTCGCCTTTTGTATCGCTGCTACATTTTCCTTCAACATTGACAAAGGTATCGTCTATCAACCTTTATCAACTGAGCTAATGTCGCCTTTTGCATCGCTGCTACTATTTGCCTTCAACATTAACAAAGGTATCGCCTATCAACCTTTATCAACTGAGCTAATCTCGCATTCAATCTAAATGACCGTACATCTCTGTACATCTCTGTTCGCATCAAAAAGTTGAGGCCGCATTATATGAAAAATTCATGCGGCTGCAACCCCTTCTTGCATATTTATCTACTGATCGGTCAAATTTTAAATACTTTGCTGCGATAATACTGCAATTCAGCGATCGACTCTTGGATATCCTGCAGTGCTTGGTGAGTGTTTTGCTTCTTAAAGCCCGCCATAGTTTCTGGGCTCCAACGCTTCACTAGCTCTTTAATCGTACTGACATCCACATTGCGGTAGTGGAAATAATCTTCCAGCTCGCGCATATAACGATTTAAGAAGCGTCTATCTTGGCCAATACTGTTACCACACATTGGAGAAGCGCCCTTAGGAACATACTGTTCTAAGAAGGCAATCGTCTTAGCCACGGCTTGCGCTTCGGTTTCTTGACTAGCACGAACGCGGTCAATCAACCCTGACTCACCATGGTGTTTTTGATTCCAATCATCCATAGCGGCCAGCACGTCATCCGATTGATGAATCGCGATAACCGGACCTTGACCGATAATATTGAGTTCTTGATCTGTCACTAAAGTGGCAATTTCAATGATCCTGTCGACGTCGGGCTCTAACCCTGTCATTTCCAAATCGATCCAAATGAGATTATTTACATCTGCCGTCATAAATCAGCCTTATCATGTCAGTTAGCCTAAATTCAGGCTTTTTTATTCAAGAGCGTGTATCATACTGCTTTTTTCCGACACAAAAAATCACCTAATTGACGAAGACGAATCAGTGAGTAAAAAGAAACCCCTAAGCCAAGGTCAATTACGCCGTATGCGTGCTAATCACGAGAAGCGACTCAATCGTGACAGTGGCGAAAAAAATACGCCAGAGTTACAGGATAGTTCACTGGGGCAAGAACAGCCCGGTACTGTGATTTCTCGTTTTGGCCAACATGCCGACATAGAAACCGAAAGCGGCCAAGTTGTGCGCTGTAATATTCGCCGTGCCGTCACCAGTTTAGTCACTGGCGATAAAGTGATCGTACGCTTAGCCATTGAGAGCCAAGCCAATAGCGGCATCGCAGGTATTGTTGAAGCCGTTCACCCACGTCGCTCATCACTTACACGCCCAGATTTATACGATGGCGTGAAAATCATCGCCTCGAATATCGACCAAATTTTGATTGTGTCCTCGGTATTACCCAGCTTTACCACCCAGATCATCGATCGTTATTTAGTGGCTGCCGAAGATACCGATATTCCGCCTATCATCATTTTGAATAAAATTGACCTGCTCAACCCCGATGAAGCGCAGGCAATCGATGAAGCGCTGCAGCGCTATAAAGATATTGGCTATCCGGTTTATAAGGTCAGCAGTAAGTTAGGTGATGGTATCGATACCATCAAAGACATACTCAAAGATAAAGTCAGCGTATTTGCCGGCCAATCTGGTGTGGGTAAGTCATCGATCATCAATGCCCTATTACCCGATGCCGAACTGGTGATTGGTGATGTTTCCGATAACTCAGGTTTAGGTCAGCACACCACCACCACAGCCAAACTGTTGCACTTACCTAGTGGCGGCGATTTAATCGACTCCCCAGGCGTGCGCGAATTCGCCCTATGGCATCTTCCAGCACAACGTGTGGGCTGGTGTTTTATCGAGTTTCGCGAGTATCTTGGCGCGTGTAAGTTCCGCGATTGTAAACACGGTGACGATCCCGGCTGTGCACTGCAAGAAGCCCTGAGCCAAGGTAAAATCAGCGCAGATCGCTTTCATAATTACCATAAAATTATCGCCAGCTTAGATGAACAACGTCATGCCCGCCATTTCCGTGCGGCCACTGACGAATAGCGACTTATTGATAAATAACAACAGTCTCAGCAAAGATTGAGCAGTAAGAAAAGGAATTAAAATTGGATAAAGTCAAAATTGCGCTGCAGTACATGCTGCCGAAACACTTATTATCTCGTTTAGTGGGTAAACTCGCCGCCGCCGAAGCGGGCGCGTTAACCACGGCCGCTATCAAGTGGTTTATCAAGCAATATAAAATTGATATGAGCGAAGCGGCGCAGAGTGAGCCTGAAGCCTATAAAAGCTTTAATGCCTTTTTTACCCGCGCCCTTAAACCCGGTATTCGTCCGTTAGACATGGACGCCGATATCATGGTGCATCCCGTCGATGGCGCCGTAAGCCAATTAGGCCCGATTAAAAACGGCCGCATCTTCCAAGCTAAGGGTCACCACTATTCATCCTTAACCCTGCTTGGCGATCAAGCGGAAGATGCTAAACGCTTCGAAGGCGGTGATTTTGCGACTATCTATCTGGCGCCTAAAGACTATCACCGTATCCACATGCCGATTAAAGGCACGTTATCAAAAATGACTTACGTACCTGGCGAACTGTTTTCGGTAAATCCGTTAACGGCGAGAAACGTACCCGGTCTCTTTGCCCGTAACGAACGTGTGGTGGCGATTTTCGAAACCGAATTAGGTCCATTGGCCATGGTATTGGTTGGCGCAACGATTGTTGCCAGTATCGAAACCGTCTGGGCAGGCACAGTCACGCCGCCGACAGGTAAGCAAGTCTTCACTTGGGAATATCCAACCCAAGGCCCCGATGCCATCACCTTAGACAAAGGTGAAGAAATGGGTCGCTTCAAGTTAGGCAGTACTGTGGTGATGTTGTTTGCTAAAGATGCTATCGCGACCTTTGCTGAAGGTGTCGAAGCCGAAGCTGTAACGCGTATGGGACAAGCCTTCGCTAACCTGAAAGACGTTAAGCAAGCGGATTAACCCTTCTTGAGTTCTGCGAAACCTTCGGGATTAATTGAATTACATTTGGCTGTGCTGCTATTTGGCGGCACGGCTTTGTTTTCTAAATTAATCCCACTCAGTGCCCTCGACATCACCTTCCTACGCTGTATCGTCGCCGCCACTGTGCTAGGTTTGCTGGTCAAACTCAGCCGTAGACGGCTAACGCTGGCCAGCAAACAAGATTATCTGGTCGCCATCGGGCTTGGGGTTATCGTAAGCCTGCATTGGGTCACGTATTTTGCCGCCATGCAGCTCTCGTCGGTCGCCATTGGCATGATTGCATTTTTCACCTATCCGGTGATGACAGTGATTGCCGAGCCGTTGCTGACCGGCAGTAGAATAAAATTACTCGATATGATCAGCGGCGTGTTAGTGCTGATTGGGGTGATATTACTCATCCCAGAGGCCAATTTAGGTAATGACACTACGCAGGGCATTGCCATCGGCATAGTGTCCGCCATCTTGTTCACCGCCCGTAACTTATTGCACAAACGCTACTTTTCCCAGTACAGCGGCCCACATGCCATGTTTTACCAAACCTTGGTCGCCGTGGTGTTCCTGATGCCGTGGCACCAAACGGAATTGAACAGCATCTCACTCGAAGTGTGGGGATTAATTATTTTACTCGGCGTTGTCTTTACCGCCGCGCCCCACGCACTATTTACTTCCGCACTGAGGCAACTCAGCGCCAAAACGGTTGGGCTAGTCTCTTGCTTACAGCCCTTCTATGGCGCCATGTTAGCGCTGATTATTTTGGGTGAAGAGCTCAATATCAATACCTTAATCGGCGGCACTATCATAGTCGCGACCGCCATCTTCGAAACCCATCAATCGCACCAGTCACAGCGGCAAAAAAAGAACGCCTGAAACATACCAATCTCAACGCAATTTGGCTAATATGGAGCGTCTTTCGCCCCTAAATGTCTTTAGCCCATATGCCACGTATTTTATTGTTCGTTATTGCTTTTTTCTCATTTTCCGTCCTAGCCAATTCGCCTTTGCAGTTGGACAAACGTCTTGGCATGAACAAGCAAGATCAGCAACAAAATCTCAGCATTGACGAACAAATTAACGACCTAAAAATTAACATAGAGAAGCTCGCCGCCAGTGCGACCAGTTTCCAACAGGCGCAAATCGATTTTGAACAACACAAGAAGCGCACCAACCAAGCACTGAAAGAAGCCTATAAACCTCTCTCACTGGAAAAAGGCACAGATCTCAGCCAGCAAGCTTCGATGGCCTATATTCGTTTGTCTGAGCTTAAAGAAAGCGAATCTACCCTTGGCCGACAAGTAAACGATTTATTACAGCGCCACAACGACTTACCCACAGTGATCGCCAGCGCGAGGCAGAGTGTCGCCCAAAACAAAAAGGCTGAACTCGCCCCACTTGATACCCCAACGGGTGAGTTACAACAAACTCAACGACTCTTCTTTGAACAAAGCCTTGCGACCAATGAGGCTGAGCTCGCCAGCAGCCAAAAACGCATTGAACTGACGCAGTTGCAATTACAGCTAGTACGGCAACAACTGGTGCAGCAAGAAGCCTTGATTGAAACCATCAACAAGGCGATCAATAAACAACGTCAGCAACAAACCGACGCCACCTTAGCCAAAAACTTAGTCAACACGGGCAAAGTCGTCGATCCTATTACCCGCAACATTGCCGACACTAACCAGATTTATGGCCAAAAACTGCAAACCTTAACCTTGCAGATCAACAATGTGGTCGAGCAACAAGAGCAGTCGGAAACCCAATATCAATCCCAAGCCAAACAGTTGGCGAACATCCAAGAACAGATCACTTGGGTCAAAATGAACTCCGCCTTTGGTGAGCGCTTTTTGCAAATGTTGCAATCGCTGCCTAAGCCGCCAAACCACGAAAAACTGCAAACCCTGATCGCCGATGCACGCTTAGACAGATACCATTTAGAGCAGCAACAAGCCCTTAATGATCAAGAGTTAGAACAGCCCGGCTTATACAATGAGCAACAGATTAAACTACTGCACTCGCAGCAAAGTTTGATCTCGCAGCTGATGCAAAGCTATGACCAATACTTGAGTGAATTAGGCAAGTTGAAGGTCAACTATCAACAACTGAGCCAGCAACATCTCACTCTTAAAAATACCCTAAACGAGCATTTATTCTGGGTGCCTAATGCTGCCAGTATCAGTAGATTATGGCTGACCGACCTTGAGCGCAGCGCGGTTTGGTTAGTACAGCAAGCGCAGTGGGATGAACTGGGTAAAGCGTGGGAAGAGCAAAACGATTATTGGTCTTGGTGGATCATATTGCTGGTACTGTGTTTAGTCGTACAGGACTTAATCACGCCTAAATTCAATCGCTTGCTAAATCATTACACCACTTATGTGGGCAATGTGACCCAAGATAAATTTATTTACACCCTCAAAGCGCTCGTTTGCAGTATCTGCTATGCCTTGATAAAACCTTTCCCTGTGATCATGGCGGGATTAATTTTTTATCAATCCGATCGCAACTTTGTGCAAGCTGTGGGCATGGGCATACTGGCGATTGGTTTAGTCTACCTCTTGTATCGCTTCATCTTTATTCTCACGCTCGACAAAGGCGTGCTCGTAGGCCATTTCAAACGCCCCTCGAAACTCATCCAAGCGGGACAATCACGGCTTAGACACTTTGTGCTGGTCGCCAGTCCATTATTGGGCTTAATGGGCTTTACCGAAGTGCTCGACACGTCACTGGTGCGCAACAGCATAGGCCGCGGTGCCTTTATTGTTTTCTGTATCGTTTTATTCTTGTTATACAAAGACATCTTAATCCTCAGCCGTAAAAACTCGGATGCGAAGAAAGACGGTAAAAACAAAAAACTCATTCAGAAAATCCTCTGGGCTTTGCTAATTTCGGTGCCACTGTTGAGTGCCGGATTAGCCTTTAGGGGTTACTACTTCACCGCCTTCCAAATGTTGTTACAACTGCAATTATCGATCGTGCTTGGTCTGGGTTTCTTACTCTTATACCAGTTGATCAAACGCTGGATGTTAATTGAACGCCGGCGTATCGCTTTCGATCGCGCCAAGGCAAAACGTGCAGAGCGCTTAGCACAAAGGGAAAAAGGTGAAACCCATCATCTTTCTACCGATGGGCTCGACACCTACGAAGAACCCGTGGTCGATCTCGAAACTATTTCGAGCCAATCCCTCGGTCTAGTGCGTTCGTTGTTGTTATTGGCCTTCTTAGCCAGCTTGATTGGTCTGTGGACTCAAACCCACACGGCGCTATTTTCCTTCCTCGACGGCATTACCCTGTGGACGACCAATACCAGCGTCAATGGCCTAGAACAACAACTGCCAATTACCATGAAGTCCTTGATGTTTGGGCTGATAGTGGTGGGTTTCTCGTTGATGATTGCCACCAATTTACCCGGCCTACTTGAGCTAATGATCCTGCAAAGGCTTGATCTCTCGCCCGGAACGGGGTTTGCGATCACCACCGTCAGTCGTTATCTGGTGGTTTTCCTCGGACTATTAATCGGCTTTTCTAATCTCGGGATGGAATGGTCTAAGCTTCAATGGCTGATTGCCGCACTGTCGCTCGGTTTAGGTTTTGGTTTACAAGAGATTTTCGCCAACTTTATCTCAGGTTTGATCATTTTGTTTGAGAAACCCGTGCGAATTGGCGACACAGTGACAATTCGTGATTTAACAGGGACAGTCAGTAAAATCCAAATTCGGGCGACCACCATTATTGACTGGGATAGAAAGGAAATTATCATTCCAAACAAGGCCTTTATCACAGAGCAGCTGATCAACTGGTCCTTGTCAGATCCTATTACTCGGGTCATTGTTTATGTGTCGGTGGCGCGGGATTCAGACCCTGCCAAAGTTGAAGCGACCCTGTATCAAGCAGTGCAAGAGTGTGAAGATGCACTTGCCAGCCCAGAACCTGAAGTCTGGTTTGCCGGCTTTGGTAAACATACCCAAGATTATGAAGTGCGCGCCTATGCCAAAGATATGTCGGCACGCTGGCCACTGCGCCATGATTTACATAAACGAGTGACTAAAAAACTCAAAGAAAACAATCTCGAACTCGCCTACCCGCAGATGGAAATCCATATTAAGAATGGTCAAAATCGCGAGCAACAAGGCATTATTAGAAGCTAATAGGATCGCAGACCATGCTTATTTTTGCTCACCGCGGCGCTAGCGGTTATCAGGCCGAAAATACCTTAGCCGCCATGGCTAAAGCGTTAGAATTGGGTGCACAAGCCGTCGAACTCGATGTGCATAATGTCGAAGGTGAGTTAGTCGTGTTCCATGACCGAAGGCTTGATAACAAAAGCTCGGGCGCGGGCGTGATCCATTTAGTGAGTAAGGATTATCTGGCGAGTATCAATGTGAAAGGCGAGCCCATACCAACGCTATGGCAAGTACTTGAGCTGATTGCGGGGCGCTGCACAGTCAATATTGAATTAAAAGGCATTAATACCGTCACGCCGTTAATCGATTTATATCCAAAGGCTATGAGTCAGCTTGGGTTTACCAAGGAGCAGTTACTGATCTCTTCTTTTAATCACCCGTATCTGCGCGAACTTAAACAGGCGTTGCCAGATGCTTTAGTCGCACCGCTGCTTGCCAGTATTCCACTTGATAATGCCGCGGTTGTCAGTGAGCTAAATGCTTACTCGCTGCACTTAGATCTCAGCTTTATCAGCCAAGCCTTAGTGGATGACGCCCACAACAGAGGCGCTAAGGTTTATGTTTATACGGTCGATCATAGCGACGATATTCATGCACTTAAGCAAATGGGCGTCGATGGCGTGTTTAGCAATTATCCCGACCGCGCCATGCAAGCCTTAACTCAAATGACAACGGCCGATTACTCTGGTTACTTCGAATAACGACAAGCTTGATATCGATATTAGACTTGGTTATTTCGCTGAGCCCAATAGCCGATAAAAATGAACACGGCCACTATCAGTAAAAACATCCAATGGGATGGCATAGCCACTATATGTCTTGCCACCCAAGGCGTGGTTTTTACAATCAATAAGCCATAACCGAAGGCATTCACAATAATAAAAACAAATGTCCGTAGCACAAAAGAATGCCCCAACAAATGACGCCTTAAGAGACGATTGACATCCGCTGAAAAAACCAAAATAAGACACACCACCATAGCGGTAGCAATATCAAAAGCCCAAGGGCGAAGCATGTTACCCAACTGGGCAATAAGGGCGACTAACTGATCCATAATGACTCAACCTAAAAAGATGCTGCGTAATCCCTCGAAGTGGCCACGACAGCACATTGAAAAATAACAATAACCAAGCATAAAGGGAGACGCCATGGGGCACAAGTTACTCTTGCTAACGAAGGCAAATCAACAGTATCGCGATTTGATTGAGGCGCAGGAACTCCCTGATTTAGAGATACTCGACGATAATCCAGCGGGCATAATTGATGCTGATATTTGGTTAGCCGAACCTAAACTCGCCGCGCCCCTATTACCCCATGCTAGAAATCTGCAATGGTTACAATCAAGCTTTGCAGGCATAGATGCTCTGATGAGCCCAAGGGGCAGAAAAGACTATCAACTCACCAATATTAAAGGCATTTTTGGCCCGCTGATGAGTGAGTTTGTGTTCGGTTATTTACTGGCACATATCCGTGGTCATGGTTTTTATCGCCAGCAGCAACAGCAAAAACAGTGGCAAGTTCAACCCCACATACGTCACACAAGTTTACAAGAAATGCGATTGCTCTTGCTCGGTACTGGCTCAATTGCCCAGCATCTCGCGAAGACGGCAAAGCACTTTGGCATGCATGTCACAGGCATTAATAGCAGCGGTAATGCCGTAGAAGGTTTTGATGCCATTGAAGCGATGGCCAATTTAGCCCAGACGTTAACGCAAGCCGATGTGGTGGTGAATTTACTGCCCAGCACTCCGGCAACCCAGAGCCTGCTTAACGCTGATACCTTAGGCAAGCTAAAAGATGATGCAGTGCTGTTTAACGTCGGCCGCGGTGATGCACTCGATCTCGATGCGCTCAATATCCAGCTTATCGCTAAACCTGCCCAACAAGCGATTCTCGATGTTTTTGCTCAAGAACCTTTGCCCAATAGCCATCCCATTTGGGAGCGGGAAAATGCCATCATTACGCCGCATATTTCTGCGCCAAGCCATCCCGCACAAATCGTCGAGATTTTTAGCCAAAACTATCGCCGCTACATTAGCGGTGAGCCACTGCAGAATCGAATCGACTTTAGTAAGGGCTACTGAGTGAGCGCTCAGGAATTAAGTTAGAGAATTGAAATTGAGTCAGGGATCAGAAAAAGCAAAGGCAATAGTCAGACTATTGCCTTTGTTATCTTAAGTTTTAGGTGATTACACCCTAAAGCTGCGCTTTAAGAATTGATCAACCAATACCGAGTGTGAATCCATTTCGTGAGTCACTTCATCGTTCAAGCCGACCATTTCACTGCCAAGTTGATGGCTAGAATGGGTAAATTGCGACACATTCACCACGCTGCGATTCATCTCATTTGCCACACTCGATTGTTCTTCAACCGCGCTGGCAATATGGTGCGTCATATCGGTAATGGTCGAAATGGCCTCACGAATCGTACGCAATGCCGTACCCGCTAAATCCGCCGTTGAAATGCATTGGGAAGCGGCAACCACGCCTTGTTGCATACTGACTACAGCTTTATTGGTCCCCTGCTGCAACAGGTTAATCATGCTTTGGATTTCCTTGGTGGCATCGTGGGTACGTTGCGCCAATGCCCTAACCTCGTCAGCAACAACGGCAAAGCCACGGCCTTGCTCACCCGCACGCGCCGCTTCAATCGCGGCATTTAATGCCAGTAGATTCGTCTGACCCGCAATACTCTGAATGACATCTAGCACAGTGCCGATATCTTTACTGTGGGCTTCTAACTCAGTAATAACCTTCGACGTTTGTTGAAGTTGCTCCGCCATAGCTTGAATCGAGCTAATGGTGCTCGACACGGTTTTATCGCCATTGATGGTTTCAGCGGATGCCATTTGCGTGGCACTGGCGGCATCGGCACAATTGGAAGACATATCGCCTAATGTGGCGGTCATCTCCTGCATCGCCGTAGCAACTTGCTCTATTTCAGACAATTGAGCCTGACTGGTGCTCTGGATTTGTTTGCCCTTGGCGGCAGATATTTTGGCTTGTTCAGACACGTTATAACAGGAATCCGATGCACGCCCCAGAATCGACTTAAGCTCAGAGGTCTGCATTTGGAGCGCCAGATCAATCGCGCCAAGATCATCACTGCTTCCACTGTAAATATGCGCCATCAAGGGGTTATCGTAGATATGCTTTGCCTTAGCCACTATCGCGTAATAACGACTCAGCACCAGATTACCGCCCACCAGCAACACTAAGATGCTTATCGCTAGGGCAATAAAGCCCATTAAGCCAATTTGCAGAGCAAGGTAAAGCATCGGCAGCATGGCAAGTAGGGCTAGTAATAGCAATTTGGCGGGCATGCTCACTGTACGTTTTAACGCACTGACACTGCCCTTTTTGTTCAACTCTGCATAAGCCGTTTCTGCACGCTTAACCTGCTCGCGGGTAGGTTTAGTGCGTACAGATTGAAACTCGACGACTTTGCCATTAACTGAAATCGGTGAAACATAGGCATCAACCCAATAGTGATCGCCATTGGCGCAGCGATTTTTCACTATCCCTTTCCAAGGCTCGCCTTTTTTGATGCAGCGCCACATATCTTCAAACGCATGGGGAGGCATATCTGGATGACGCACCATGTTGTGGGGCTTGCCTAGCATGGCATCGAGTTCAAAACCGGCAACGGTACAAAAGGATTGGTTGGCGTAGGTAATATGACTTTGAGTATCCGTGGTCGACAATAAAATCCAATCCGCTGGATAATCATATTCTCGCTGTGTAACTGGTAGATTAGTTCTCATGAAACCTTATGGATCTTTGATTAATTCTTCGTTATTCATCCATGAGTTATCCATCCGTGAGGCATCATCACCCTGACTCTATATTCCTGAACCTACTTCTAAAACTGCCTAGCAGTGTAATGCTAAAACACATCTAGCATAGACGATAAAACGTGCGCCATGTAACAAAAACGTTAATGTATGAAAATCACTCAAAAATCATGATTGCATTTGATAAGCGTTTTCATTTAGAATTAGCGCAATTCTTTTGGAGACTAATATATGTACGTTTGTCTTTGCCATGCGATCACCGATACGCAAATTAAAAATGCCGTAAGCCAGGGCGATAGCTCGCTTGCTGACGTGAAAAAGCGCTTAGGTGTTGCCGATCAATGTGGCAAGTGTGCAAGAATGGCGGTACAGATCATCCAGAATCAATTAGAGCGTGAGCCTAATTATTACGAAGTCGCGTAAATTCAATCGCGAATAGGGTGGTAAGGGGAACTCGCTAACGAACACACTTCCGACAAGCTAAAACCACGCTGACTCAAGCAAACTCAATCCAAAAAGTCCCGCGACAACAAAGCTTTCTATTCGTCACTTCGTCTTAAATAATTTGCCAGTTTAAACTTTAGATATGATGTTTTAATGACAAGCCCCCACTGAACTCTAAGCTCCAATACTGCTGATCATTCAATGGGGTTACAGATCCATTTTCGAGCCAATTCTACTTACGTTTCAACCCTACTTACGTTTCAACAAATAGGCGGCTTCATTAAGCCAAGGCACGGCTTTTTTAATAAAGCGGGGATTGTCGGCCAACACATCTTGGGAGGCTAATACTTCAATGTCAAAGTCATCACTCAGATGCTGTTCAACCCAGGTTGGGGATACGGCGAAAGGTGGGCCAATTAAGGCTTCCTGCGGATAATCTAAAGTCACTAATAAGCCGACACTGCCGCTAGGTAACAAGCTCGCGAGCTGCTTGGCATATTGTGCACGCATGCTCTCTGGCCATGCGATCAACGCGGCGCGATCATAAAAAGCTGTCACTTCTTGAGTGATAGCCTTAGGTAAAGTGAAGATATCACCTTGATACAAACTGATCTGCTCAGTGTGATAATGCTGATGTTCACCCACGGTCGTTTGCGTCATCTCGAGTTGGTTATCGCTGAAAAATTGCTGAACCGCCAATTCATTCAACTCACAACCTATGACCTGATGCCCTTGTTCGGCCAAGAAACACATGTCTAGCGACTTGCCGCATAAGGGCACAAAAACCTGTGTATCTGCGGGTAATCCAAGCTTCTGCCAATACTTAACGAGGAAAGGATTGATGTCTTGCTGATGAAAACCTATTTGCTGCTGGTGCCACTTTTCATGCCAAAAACCGGGTTCCATGGGTTTATCTCTATTCGCTAAAGTTGTCCTTACTCTAATGACATTTTAAAGCGGATGCAAAGCTCCCTGCCATTCGACAAAATCAGCAATGTAAAGACTCACTTACTGATCTAACGTGGCTTGCACTTTACGCAGCCAAACACAGTTATCACACTGACATTGACGGCGTGATAAATGGTGCGGGCTTAACGATGAGTCAACAAAATCCACGGCGATCAACAACTGCTGTTTTAACTCGGCAATCGATTTTTCGTTCACGGCCACCAGCTCGTCGTTCTGATTCATCCAGATACATTCCATGCCCTGATGACAAGTTAAACATTGCTCGTCGCTATCATTAAAAAATACCGCATGTGGGCAATGGGTCACTTCCATTGACTGCAAAATTCGCTTACGCGGATATTCCAATAGCTCGATCAACAAGGCTTTATATTGGGTGGGCATATGCCCTCCTTAGCTGCACTTTGTCTGTGGGTTAATTAACAAAAACTGATTCCATCTCATGTCCAAAGATTACCTATAGTCGCGAGGATTTAACTTGATGTAAGTCAAAGTCAGTGACGAAATGATCGGTTAGGTAAGCCGCGCCTGACGCTGATCACTAATGCCGCTCTGAATCCTAAAATAAAGCCAGCCGCTATTTGATTATCGCCCCCGCTTACTGGTTAAATGGACAAAACAAGGAGCACAATTTGCAAACACCTCAGCTGCAGCATTTTTATATTTCTGAAGAGCAATCCATTTACTTGCTCAAAGCCAATGATGCCCGTAAACACAAGGCGTGGATCCGTCTCTGTAAACAGCAGCTGAGCAAGTTAGGTTATACCGATATCGAATTGGTCGGCAAAGGTGCCTACGGTTTCGTGTTTGCGGGTATCAATCAAGCGGGCGATGCCCATGTGTTTAAGTTCTCGCGGATTAATCTGCCACAACATATTCAAGATAGGCTCGAAGAAGAAGCCTTTATGCTGTCCTTACTCAAGCATCCCAATGTGCCGGGCGCGATCAAATTTGAGCGAGTCGGCAAGCAAGGCATACTTGTGATGGAGCGGGCAAAAGGCGAAGATCTCGACCAACTTTGCCGCCGTATGGGCGCCCTGCCCACAGCTATGGTCATGAGCATCGCCCGCCAACTCGCCGATATCTTGTATTACCTGCGCACGGGCAAGCCCTTAGTGCACGGCGATATCAAACCTTCTAATCTGGTTTACGACATTGAACAGCAACACTTATCGTTGATCGATTGGGGATCGGCGGTGTTTGCCCAGCGAGATGAATATAACAAGCCGGTCGAAGACAATGTGATGGCGTTAATGTCGAGCGATCAACAACATACCAACGCCCGCATGGGCGATGTGTACTTTATCGGCGAAGAGCAACTCAATGGGGCACTCTCCAGCCCGCGCTTTGACGAACAAGGCGTTGCTGCAACTCTGTATGCTCTTGCCTCAGGCCAAGCAAGCCGCTTCGGCGCACAAGTTATCTCGCCCACCAGCATTGGCTTACCAATGGAATTAGCCCGTACCTTAGAGGGCATGCTCAGCACAGATCCTAAGCAGCGCAACATTGCCGGCGATTACTTTTTGAAAAGTATGCGCCACAGCCACAGACTGCATTTACCAGAACTGCCCAAAGCTGAGTTACAGGGTGAAATTCCTGTGTGGGTGCAATCCCGCGACAAAGATGTTGAAACCGTCAGCTACAGCTCGCGTAAGTCCTTTTTGAAGGAACATAACGCCCAAGATCCTATCGCTAAGATGGATGATATTCAGCTCGAAAAATATTACCGCAACTTCCTCGCGGGCATGGGCGATACCGAAAAAGGTTTTATCGCCGCCGTGGGTCGGTTAGCGCAATATCCGATCGTGGGCGGTCTCGCGATCCACTGGCAAGAAACCGGCGTGTTTATCGACTCCAATCTTGCTATTTACGATGCAAAGCAAAAAAGTGCCTTGATCATTGCGGTCAACAATATGGTGGATCTGGCGCGGGGAATTAAACGTATTGGGGTGTTTAAAGCCTGTTTCTTTAACGCCAAAGACACGCTGCATATCGAGCGAACAGATATCAGCGAGCCGTTTGTCGCCAGCGCCGATCTGCAATTACCCTTTGAAGTCGGTGATGTGCCCACCTTAGAAGATAAGTCGCGATTACACTCTTACTTCGAAGACGGTAAAGATCCCGACGAAAACCTCGAATTGCCGGTGGAGATCATGGAAGAATTAGCCCGCATCAACCAAATTCACCACACAGGCTGCATCATTTTTGAGGCGCTGCCAAATCACTTAAAGATCCACAGTTACTTGAAGCTGCTCAACCCCCGTAAGCAGGCGGCATTTCGCGCCAGTCTCGATCGCATCTTGCATCATGTCGGCAAAATCCAAGGCCACGGCGTGTCGGGCTTTATGAAACTGCCCTACAAAAACACCCGCCGCTTTACCCATCTAGAGCGTAAAGCCGATCACTTTTATCCGAAAAATCCAAAAGAAATAGGCGCCTAATGGCGCCTATATTCATCAGATTAAATCGGTGATCCCGGCGGTAAGGTCAATGGCTTAGGGATCAGCTTAACCTTAGCATCGGTTAAGCCCGCAGCCAGACCCTGTTGCAACCAAGTATAATGGGCTGCAAGACTTGCATTCGCTCGATTCGACTTCGCTTTCAATTGCTTAATCACAAACTGAGCGCGATCGTTGATCGCAGCCCTCACCTCTGGTGAGGTTTGAGGATTGTGCAGCGTTGCCAGCACTTCATCAATTACCACAGCGTTCACTCGCATCCACACGCCTTCGACCAGCCCAAGCTTGTCCTCTTGATACAAGGTCGCCGCGAACAACTTATCCAGTAATGTCGTCACCGATAACTGCTCGCTATCTGCCATGGATGCTTGGCTGACACGGTTCAAACGTTTAGGCATCAATAGCAAGCTCACGGTATGACGGCTAAATACTTCAGCCATGCCGAGAGGATCGTTAATTGCGCCTAAACCTGAGTCGAAGGATTCCCGCGTGGAATGATAATTCCCCGCCTTTGGCACTAAACTGTCGAGCAAGGATTGCGGCACAGTTAAACTCGCCGCATCTAAGGTTTTAAGCAGTACGTCTAAACCCGTTAACTGCAACTGCGGCGCAATATAGCTCCAGCGGCTGCCTTCACCTATGGATTGATAGTTATAGTCAGTGCCGCCAATAAACTTAGCAACCGCATCGATTTGATAACGCGTCAGCAAATAAATTGGCGCAAAGGCATCGGCTAGCTCGCCCAGTGGCTCATTGGGTAACAAGGCCGCACTGGAGAATCCCGCAATCGCCTTAGTGCGAATTTTGTCGAGCTTACCCAACTGGTCGATCGGATCGTCACCACTATCCCACAAACTGGCATAGGCCTGACTCGCATCCTTTTGGCGAGAATCGGCCTCACCGATATAACGTAAGCCACGTTTCGCCACATCGGCCAATAAGTCGACTTGCAGTGCTTGTTGGGTACGGGCATCGCCTTGATCGCTATAACCATAGGCGATAGTAAAATCATCCCAAGGGCCAACACCTGTAGTGTAAGGTGCTGAAATATCAATATCATTGCCCTTTAGCTGGATTTTCGGATGGGGATAATCCATCACAGAGGCATCCTGATTGGTCGAAGCGGCAAAGTTATGATCTAGCCCTAAGGTGTGGCCGACTTCATGGGCGGCCAGTTGGCGAATACGCGCCAGCGACAAGGCTGTCGCCGCTTTCTCGGCCGCCACTCTATCCTGCCAGCCTGCGGTTAAGCCTTTGGCAATCAAGTAATCCTGCCGCACACGCAAACTACCGAGCGTGACTTGACCCTTAATGATTTCACCAGTGCGAGGATCGGTCAGTGCGGCGCCATAGGACCAACCCCGCGTCGCCCTGTGCACCCATTGGATCATGTTGTAGCGAATATCCTGCGGATCGGCATTTACCGGCAATAACTCAACTTTAAAGCCGTTGATAAATCCGGCGCGAGTAAAAGCCGTCTCCCACCAGCGCGCGCCATCGAACAAGGCAGACCGTATCGGCTCTGGCACGCCAGGATCAAGATAATAAGTAATAGGTTTAACGACTTCGCTTGGCGCTGGGCCAGGATGCACTTTCTGTAAACGGTGGCGCAGGATAAAACGCTGAGCTAACGGTTGGTCAAAGGGCGTCGCATAGTCTTGATACTCATCGGACAAATAACCGCTCATCGGATGATAAGCCCGCGGCTGATAATCGGTATCGGGCAGCTCAACAAAGGAATAACGCATCCGCACCGACATTAAGGTGCCATCGGGTGTTACCTGTGCGACCTGCGCGCCTGCGACATCGCCTTTAAAGGTGAGTTGCACATCTACATCAGCATTTTTCTCAAAGGATTTTATCCCTTTGGGTAGGATGACAGAACGGCTCAGATCCAGCCGATAATTGCCCTGCTCTGTTTGTTGCAATACGGAAGATACACCGTGTAAATCATTGAGCACCAGATCGTTGATCGCCACCAGATCGGGCTTGCCTTCTATCACTTTACCCTGCCATAACACAGAATCGGCAAAGGCTTCTGCAACCGCTCTTTGCTCGGCGGCGTCAGTGGTATTAGCACGATATTGGGTATTGAGTTGCTTGAGTAAAATATAGGGGCCTTGGCGTTCAAACTGCACCATGCGGGTCTGACCCAGTTGGCCGCGATCGAGACCAATGTCGTTCGAACCTACGCCCTGCGGCAAACTAGTGACCAATAGAAAAGGCTGATTTAAGCGATTGACCTCAAGGTATAACTCTCCCTGAGACTCCTCGTAATAGAGATTAAGAAACCCTTTCGCCTCTTGGCTTTGCTTAATGATCTTGGCGCTAGGCGCGGCTGCTGCGACGGTAACGGTGGGAAATCCTAACAGCACTATGGATAAGGCTAAGGCTAGACTTTGGGGTTTCATCTTTCCTCCTGATACGGCTGGCTGCGTTATTTACCTTAATAAGTCATTGGCATCTTTGATGACTGCTTATCTCAAGCAATTGATTTAAAGTAAATAATGCGAGGCCATCACTGGCCCCGAGCAAATAAATTAACGATTCTGATGCTGATTCTTATGTTTGATCCAGTGATTTAATGTTTCAAATAATTCGTTGAGTACTATGGGTTTAGTGATGTGGGCATTCATCCCCGCCGCTAAACTCTTTTCCCTATCGCCCGACATGGCATGGGCAGTCATGGCAATAATAGGCAGTTCATCGGCACTAAAACGCTCACGCAGTGCCTTTGCAGCGGTTAACCCGTCCATCACTGGCATTTGAATATCCATTAACACGGCATCAAATGGCCGCGAGTCGATGGTATCCAGCGCCACTTGACCATTGCCGGCCAGCACCACTTCATAGCCTGCACTTTTAAGGAGTTCAGTCGCCACTTGCTGATTGATAAAATTATCTTCCACCAGCAGCACTAAACCTGTGTGTTCTCCGTCTTCAACTTGGACTTCAACCATAGGCTGAACCACATTCAATCTCGGCTCATCGGCAAAGGCGGCAATGATCTCATCGAACAGACTCGATGCCTTGAAGGGTTTTTGCAGTACGGCGAACACATTGGCACTATCGACTTCATGCTGCAAAGGCTCTGCCGCATAGGCCGTCATCATGATAATCACCGGCCGTTTCGCTAAGCGGCCTTCGGCGACCATAGTATCTATGGCGCTGACCACATCGCTGCCGTCCATTTCTGGCATCATCCAGTCGAGCAATAGCAGATCGATTGGCGCCCGCGACAGTTTATACAGCGCTTCGGCGCCACTGGCGGCGGTATCGACTTCGAAGTGGAAATCTCGCATCAAGGTCGAATAAATTTGCAGTGCCGTCGGGTTATCGTCAACGACTAAGGTGCGTAGGCTATTGAGTTTTTCCGGCACGACCAAAGGCTCAATCTTAGCGGCTTCGGCAATCTCAAAACTGATGGTAAAGCTAAAGGTACTGCCGACCCCAAGCTCACTCTGCACCTGCATCTTACCGCCCATCATAGACACCAGATGCTTGCTGATCGATAAACCTAAGCCAGTGCCACCGTATTTGCGGGTGGTCGAACCGTCGGCTTGGGCGAAGGCATCGAACAACTTATCCTGCTGATCTTTACCTATGCCGATACCAGTATCGCGCACCCAGAACTTCAAGGTAATCCGATGATCACGCTCGCCGACATCTTCACAACCCAGCTCAATTTCGCCAGATTGGGTAAATTTCACCGCATTCGATAACAGGTTAATCAGCACTTGGCCTAAACGCAGTGGATCGCCCTTAAGAATGAGTCCCGCCGTCACTGGGGCATACAAGAGTAACTCAACGCCCTGCTCCTGTGCTTTGAGCGCATTGAGATCAAGGGCGTGATCGAGCACTTTATCCAGCGGGAATGGCACCCGCTCAAGCTCCAACTTACCCGCCTCAATTTTAGAGAAGTCGAGAATATCGTTGATGATCCTCAGCAGCGATTGCGCCGAGAAACCGGCTTTTTCGAGGTAATCTTTCTGCTGCGCCGTTAACGAGGTGCGCTGCGCCAACTGCAACATACCGATAATGGCGTTCATCGGCGTGCGGATCTCATGGCTCATGTTAGCCAAGAATTCACTCTTGTAGAGGTTAGCTAATTCGGCGTCTTGCTTGGCTTCCAAAAGCGCCACTTCGTTACTCTTATGGCGGGTAATATCCTTATGGGTACCGAGCATACGCTTAGGCTGACCTTCGGCGGTGAACTCCACCACACGGCCACGGGATAACACCCAGTGATAGCCGCCATTTTTACCTAACATACGGAATTCGATTTCGTAAGCGCCGACAGGGTCCGCGAGATACTGAGCACGGTATTCCTCAACGCGAATCCGATCGTCGGGGTGGGATAATTCATCAATCGTCGACACAAGAGCTGGGAACTCATTGGTTTTATAACCCAGCATAGAATAATACGCAGGGTTACAAATGATCTGTTCAGAGTCTAAATACCAGTCCCACAGACCATCTTCCACCGCATCCATGGCTAAGTGATAACGCTCTTCGGACAGGCGCAATTGTTCTGCGGATTCGTATTCCCGCGTCACATCACGCCACACAGCAATCAAGCCCTGCAGTTCACCGCGGCGATTATAAAAAGGCAGTTTAAGGGTATCGAGCAGCACAGGTTTGCCCGCTAGTTCGACCTTTTCTTGGTAGCGCAGCGGCGTGCGATCTTTTAAGACTTGTTCGTCTTCGGCACGGATACGAATGCCCATTTCTGGCGAGGTCAGATCCTCAGATGACAAACCTATCATCTCGCTCTCTGTGTAACCCAGCATGCGCTCAGCCGCCTTGTTACAACCTAAGTAGTTGCCTTCTTTGTCTTTAAAGACAATGGCTTCTGGGATCGAGTCAAGTAAAGATCGCAGCAGCGCATATTCGCGCTCACGCCGCTCTGTGGTGTCTTTTAAGCGTTCAGTACGCCGCGCCACTAGCTTATCGAGCCGCTTATTCTGCTCCGCCAAATGGTGGGTATATTGTTTGTTTTCCTCAAAAATCCGACTCACCAGCAAGAACCAAGGTTCCCAGCCGCGGGTGATTTTCTCCGGTGGCTTACGCGGCTCTTGCGAGCAGCCCTCAAGGTGCGACAGTAGTCGCGAGGCAGGGCTCACAAAAGATCGACGCGTCTGCCAATGCACTATGGTCACCAACACAGACAGGGCGATAACCACTAAAATAAAGGTCAGTTGCAGTTTTTCCCACGAGTCTTGGAATAGGTCGTCCTCATCCTGCAAATACAGTAAACGCCAAGGCGCGTTATGCAGGGCAACCGAGTGAATGTAATAGCCGTTACGGATGATGCCGTCGTGGGCATCGAACAATTCCGACTCAGGCAAAGAATGCAGCTCAGAGGGAATACGTTGGCTGATGTGATAAACCCGATTGATGTCTGAGCTATCAAAATCGCTGTGGGATAAAATATTGTTCTGTTGGTCGAGCAAAATCACAGTGCCCGGCATCTTAAAGTAGACCCGAATTTGCCGTGCTAACGAGGCAAGCGTCATGTCTAAGTTAATTGAGCCAATGAACTCATCATCCAAATAAACGGGCACGCCTAAAGTGGTCAACAAGCCTTTGCCCGTGGAGTCGACATAGGCTTCGCTCCAAAACACACTGCGCTGCGGGTTCATTGCCGGGGTGGCGTATTGAAACTGTTTCTTGTTGAGTAATTCGTCCCTAAAACGTTGATCGTCATTCGACCAAGGGAAGTAGGACATAATCCTACGTTTCGACAGGTAATAAATCGCCGAGGCTTTCGGGGCGGCTTCTTTGGCGACGGGGAATGACAGTGACAGCTCAAACAACATCTCAAGCTCTTGATAGAACTTGTCACTGCGGCCATCGAGGGAACCCGCACCAGTAATCCTACCCATGTTAGTAAAAGGCTCACCGCTCTGGGCGTAGCTAGGTTCTAAGGTAAAATACTGGCCGCTTTCGTTGAATTTACCGTATTGGGGTAAGCGTTCTTTACGCACGAGT
This sequence comes from Shewanella scandinavica, assembly GCF_031932065.1. Taxonomy (NCBI): domain Bacteria; kingdom Pseudomonadati; phylum Pseudomonadota; class Gammaproteobacteria; order Alteromonadales; family Shewanellaceae; genus Shewanella; species Shewanella scandinavica. Next base: position 108,434 of record NZ_JAUOES010000004.1, on the reverse strand, counting down.
TCGCCTAAGCGCAAATGATCCACGGCAACGTCACGTAAGCTTTTTACCGCTCTAATGCTCGACTCAAGTAGCAGATCGATTTGCAATACATGGCGCTGAACCTGCTCTTCACGCTGCTCCATCTGCTGTGCTTTTTGGCGGTCGAAAAACATCCATGCGGTCAACAAAGACATGACGATAACGCCGATGTACGTATAAAAAACGGCACGGTTGTAGTTCTTCTGGATCGGCGATTTTAGTTGCAGATCCGGCTCACTCGATTTCATCCACTACCCTTGATTGCAGCGCTTGATTTCAGCCAACGGCGGCAAAAGCTATGAGCTCCATATAGTAGCAGGAAGAAACTACCAATCACATAAAATAATTGCTGGATAAAGGCTACTCATACCACTGATAAGTCGATTAAAAATCTACTACTCCATAAAATTAAGGCCTCCATATCAGAGGCCTTAGTCATTACCCTAAATTAAACCGACCTGCTTTACAGATGCTCTTCAGCGTATTCCGCTAAGCGTGAACGCACCACGCCATTCAGATACACGTTGGCACTGCCTTCAAAGTCTTTAAAACGTTCGACAATATAGGTTAAACCTGATGTCACTGCGGTTAAGTAGTTAGAGTCGATTTGCGCTAAGTTACCGCAGCAAATCAGCTTTGTGCCCTCGCCCATACGGGTGATCATGGTTTTGATCTGCGAGGCGGTGAGGTTTTGACATTCATCCAGTAGCACGATGGAGTTTTGGATCGAACGCCCGCGCATAAAGTTAATCGATTTAAACTGAATGTTAGCCTTCTCCATGATGTAGTTCATGCTGCCGGTGGGATTCACATCATTCTTATGTAGTACTTCGAGCGTATCGGTAATGGCGGCCAGCCAAGGCATCATCTTCTCCTCTTCCGTGCCGGGCAAGAAGCCGATAGATTCGGCGATTTCAGGGGTGTTACGGGTGACAATCACTTTGTCGTAGCGATTACGCTCAACCACCAGTTCCAACGCCGCGGCCATGGCGAGCAAGGTTTTACCGCAACCGGCGGGGCCAGTTAAGATCACCAGATCGATATCGGGATCGAGCAATGCCTGTAGCGCCATACCTTGATAAACGTTTTTAGGTTTAACACCCCATGCCTCGAGGTTTTTCACCCGCTCACGGCCAAGATCTAAAATGTGTAGATGGGTGTCAGTGCGCTCGGTAACGCGACCGCAAAAATCAGACTCAGTGTCGATAAGGTATTGGTTGATGTAAAACTTATCATTTTCGAGATCTTTGAGCGGCACTTCATGCACTGTGTGTCTACCGTGGCGCTCGGTGGAGACCTTGTTCAAGTGCTCCCAAAAATTACCTTCGAACTGGTAAAAACCTTTGCTGAGAAAGCGAATGTCATCGATCAACTGGTCAGTTCGATAATCTTCAACCAATTGAATGCCTGCGCCTTTGGCCTTGAGACGCATATTGATATCTTTGGTGACTAAGACAACGGTACGGGGATGATGCAGGTTTTGCAGATGTAGGGCGGTGTTGATAATGCGATTGTCGTTTCCATCTCCCGGCAGTGCGCCTAAGGTAAAATCAACAAGGTGGTCGGGGAAGATTGAGAGCGAACCGACGGCATCGGCATGACCCTCTCGGCTGGGCAAAGGGACACCATTGATAATCTGTTCTGGGGTAGTTTCACCGCCTAGGGTATCTTCCAATGCCCTAATGGCAACTCTAGCATCCCGACTCACGTCACTCTTTCGATCTTTAATCTGGTCCAACTCTTCTAGCACTGTCATCGGAATGACCACATCGTGCTCTTTAAACGAATAGATCGCCAAAGGTTCATGTAGTAACACATTGGTATCCAGTACAAACAACTTTCTGTCGTCTTGTTCCATGGCGCCTCCAGAGTGCTTCATAAAAGTTTAAACACACTTTTGAGTCTCAATAAAAGTTACACGGCTCCTATTACTGGCAAAGCTTATGGCAAAGAATGATCATAAGGTTCAAGTTGATAGCACTTACTCACACTTAAACCTTAAATTGATATTGGCACCAAACTTACGAGATAACAATACAGCAACCATTGTTTACCATACAGACTCGAGGCAGTGTATAACCGCGGATGTGACATTAGCGTGACAATTTCATGTGTTGGCACGACAATTTTGTCGCTTGTACAATTTGTAATCTAGCACTCTGGGAATTAGGCTCTAACGGGTGAGAGGGCGATTTAAATATCACGAGTATTGGTATAACATACGCGCCCTTTGTTAGAGTCCGCCTAGAAATGAGAATTTAAGATGCCGTTCGCCTTAGGTCAACGTTGGATAAGTGATACCGAGTCAGAGCTTGGTTTAGGAACTGTGGTTCAAGTAGAAGGCCGTATGGTCACTGTATTATTCCCTGCCACGGGTGAGAACCGCATGTTCTCCCGAGCAGAAGCCCCTCTGACACGCGTTATATACAATCCCGGCGATTCGGTTGAAAGCCATGAAGGCTGGAGCCTTGCGGTCAGTGAATTGACCGAGAAAGACGGGATAGTGATCTATCACGGCATTCACAGTGAGACAGGCGAGCAAGCTACACTGCGTGAAACCCTGCTGAACCATAATATTCGTTTCAATAAACCCCAAGACCGTTTATTCGCCGGCCAAATCGATCGCCTCGACCGTTTTGGTGTGCGTTATCAGTGCCAAATGTTGCGCCATAAACTGGCCTCATCGGATCTGCTTGGTTTGCAAGGTCCACGCGTTGGACTTATTCCGCATCAAATGTGGATTGCCCATGAAGTCGGCCGTCGCTATGCGCCGCGTGTACTGTTAGCGGATGAAGTGGGTTTAGGTAAAACCATTGAAGCGGGTCTGATTATTCACCAACAACTGCTGACCGGCCGCGCCGAACGCATTCTGATTATCGTGCCCGATACTCTGCGCCATCAGTGGTTAGTGGAAATGCTGCGCCGCTTTAATCTGCGCTTTTCGGTATTTGATGAAGATCGTTGTGTAGAAGCCTATGCCGATAACGACAATCCTTTCTACACAGAACAGTTAGTGATTTGTTCACTCGAATTACTGCGTAAGAAAAAACGTCTTGATCAAGCCCTAGATGCCGATTGGGATCTGTTAGTGGTTGACGAAGCGCACCACTTAGAATGGACCGAAGAAGCGCCAAGCCGCGCCTATCAAGTGGTTGAAGCATTAAGCGAAGTGATCCCAGGCGTGTTACTGTTAACCGCAACGCCGGATCAACTTGGCCATGAGAGTCACTTCGCCCGTTTACGCCTGCTCGATCCGGATCGTTTCTACGATTACGATGCTTTCTTAGCTGAAGAAGACAGTTATAAAGACGTCGCCATTGCCGCCGAAGCCTTAGCTGGTAACGCTAAATTACCCGATGCAGCCATCAACAGCTTGACCGAATTACTGGGCGAGAAAGATATCAGCCCAAGTATTCGTTTAATCCAAGCCGAGGGTATTGATGCCGAAGTACAACAGGCCGCCCGCAGCGAATTACTGCAAGAATTACTTGACCGTCACGGTACTGGCCGCGTGTTATACCGAAACAGCCGCGCCTCAGTAAAAGGCTTTCCAAAGCGTTTCTTTAACGCTTACCCACACGCCATGCCAGATCAATATCAAACAGCCGCACGCGTCAGCGGCATGATGGGCGGACACAAGTCATTAGAGGCAAAAGCGGCGCAAGCCCTAAGCCCTGAAAAACTGTATCAAGAATTTGAAGATAACAGCGCCAGTTGGTGGAAGTTCGATCCCCGTGTGGATTGGTTAATCGAGTTTTTAAAATCCCACCGCAGCAAAAAAGTGCTGATCATCGCCAGCCAAGCGGAAACCGCCCTGAGCTTAGAAGAAGCCCTACGCACTCGCGAAGGGATTCAAGCGACGGTATTCCACGAAGGTATGTCGATTATCGAGCGCGATAAAGCCGGCGCTTACTTTGCTCAAGAGGAAGGCGGCGCACAGGCGTTGATCTGTTCTGAAATTGGTTCTGAAGGGCGTAACTTCCAGTTTGCCAGTCACTTAGTATTGTTCGATCTGCCGCTAAACCCAGACCTATTGGAACAGCGCATCGGTCGTTTAGACCGTATCGGCCAGAAAAATGATATCCAAATTCACTTACCGTACCTTGAAGACACCGCCCAAGAACGTCTGATGCAGTGGTATCACCAAGGGCTGAATGCCTTCGAACTGACTTGTCCGAGTGGCCACGTGCTTTACAGTGAATTTGCCGAAGATCTGTTAAACGTGCTTGTGGTTGATGACAGCGACGAGCTGACAAACCTGCTCAATCACACCCAGAGCCGTTATAAAGAACTCAAGCACGCCATGGAGCAAGGCCGCGACAAGCTGCTGGAAATCAACTCACACGGCGGCGAGAAGGCATTGGCCATAGTTCAGCGCCTCGCCCAGAATGATGGTGATACCCATTTGATCGGTTCAGTGATCCGTCTGTGGGATATTATCGGCGTCGATCAAGAAGATAAAGGTGAAAACTCGATTATTCTACGCCCGAGTGAGCACATGATGTTCCCAACTTACCCTGGCTTGCCTGAAGATGGCGTGACTGTAACCTTTGATCGTGACACAGCGTTATCACGCGATGATATTGCGCTGATCACCCAAGAGCATCCACTGGTGCAAACGGGGCTCGATCTGATCACAGGTTCTGAAACCGGCACCACCAGCGTTGCCATTCTGAAGAATAAAGCCCTGCCAGCTGGCACCTTATTCTTAGAACTCATCTACATGGCCGATGCTTCTGCACCTAAGTCGAGCCAGTTGTACCGTTATTTACCACCAACACCCATTCGCGTGTTGCTGGATAAAAACGGGAACGATCTGTCGGCTAAAGTGGATTACGCCAGTTTCGATAAACAACTGAGCGCGGTGAATCGCCACATTGGCGGCAAGTTAGTCACCGCATCTCAGCCAATTCTGCATCCGTTATTTGCTAAGGGTGAGGAATATGCTCAAGTGGTTGTCGATGAAATGGTTGCCCAAGCCAGAGAGAAAATGACTCAACAACTGAGCACAGAGCTTGATCGTTTAGAGTCACTTAAGGCGGTGAACCCCAATATCCGTGAGGAAGAATTGGAGTACCTGCGCAATCAGATGCAAGAGTTAAACACTTATCTGGATGCCAGCCAGTTACAACTCGATGCGATCCGTATGGTGCTCGTCAGCCACGTATAGGCCCGAGCTAAACCACAGGTTTCCATCAATTAGCCCAGCCAAAGCGCTGGGCTTTTTTATGCCCTGTGGCTTTCGATTCAAAGTAGTTTTCTATAATAAGCGGCTTTTGATGTTCAGCAGCGTCTTCCCAATTAACGTGATTATCCCAAATGATGAGGCGTCACTCTTTGGCGAGGAAAGTTCACTTTTTGGTAATTGTTCAGGTTATACTCAAGCACTGATGAATTTATGAGACTACACAGGTGGTTATCAATTCTATGGCACGCATTATTTCGCTTCTCTTTTGCCTTATGCTTGGTTTCACAGCCATCTCTACCCGCGCGGCAGACCCAGCAACAGCTGCGCCAACGCCAGCTGAAGTCAGTACCAAAAAATTAAATAACCGCTATTTACCCGAGAATGAAGTCAAACAAATCACCATAGACAATCAGCCCTACGATTTGTTGGTGAGAGCATGGGAAGGTAAAAAGAAACTCGGTGCGGCGATCATTCTGCCCGCCACCAACGGCACGGCAGACGCGCCGGGGCTGATGGCGTTTGTGCGCCGTAATATTAATCCTGCCGGTTGGGCAAGTTTAAGTTTAACCCCGCCAACAGAGCTGCCTGCGGCCAATTTTGCCACCGCCGCCACTGAAGTCACCTCACCCGGCGCTGCGCAATTAAGCTCACCTTCCAACAAACCTAGCCCTAAAATCAAGCCCGAAGATAACAGCAAACATCTGCAAGAGCAGGAAGACTTTCTGGTCCAAAGCATGTCGCAGTTAGATGCGGTCGGCGCAGACTATGCGGGCAAACGCATTTTGATCACCGCCGACCAAAGCGCTGGATTATTGATTAGCTTATTAAGTCAGAAGAAAATTGCCGATCCCGATGTGCTAATCGTCATCAATCCCTATCGTGAGGACGAAAAGCTCAATCAAGCACTCGCGGAGCAACTGGCGAAACTCACCTTACCGATTTTAGATATCCAATCGCCAGACGGTCACCCCGCCTCATTAGAAACGGCCGCGAATCGTAAGATTTTAGCCGTGACCTTAAAAAGTCCTAACTACCGCCAAACCAGCTTAGCGCTCAATTTAGATAACGAGAGCGCATGGCAGAATTGCTTAAATGCGATTAAAGGCTTTTCCGCCCGCATGAGCGGCGCGCAGTAACAACGGCGATTTAAGCTAATTTAGACAAAATAACATTACCAACCCGACTGACGATCTTGATAAGGTTTCTGCGGATTTTTCAGTTGACGCGCCGCCGCTATCTTGCAATTTTTGCCTAACAACAAGCGAATCTGACTAATCGACTCACGGCAAAGCAGGCTACGCACCGAAGCCGTCCAACTACGGTTAATGCTGAGTTTGATGGCCGCTGCTGCATCCGGTGAGGTTTGCATCAGTTGCTGCGCCAATTGTTGCGCCGCTTCCATCGGCGTCTCGCTCACTTGGGTCACGAGTCCTAAGGCTAGCGCTTCATGACTCTCAAGCACTTTTGCCGTCAGGCTCAGCAGCATAGCTTGATCCTTAGGCATGATTTGCCTTAACGCGACCAACCCCGCCATATCGGGCACGAGTCCCCATTTCGCCTCCATGATCGATAACTTACAGTCATGGCTAGCGATGCGCACATCTGCGCCCAAGGCTATTTGCATACCGCCGCCATAGCAACAGCCCTCAAGCACGGCAATCACAGGTACAGGCAAGTTTTGCCAACCTAATGACACCCGCTGTGCCAAGTTAGCATTCCCAGGTAAGCCCTTAAACAGTAACTTAACCGCCTGCATGGGTGCCGACATCACGCTTTTGACATCGAGCCCAGAGCTAAAATGGCCACCCGCCCCCGAGAGGATCACGGCTCGTACCCCACGATTAGATTTGATCTTTTTAATCGCACGGTCGAGATCACTAAACATCAAATAGTTAATCGCATTCATTTTTTCAGGACGATTAAGCAACACATAGGCGATGCCATCATCGATTTTGACTTGTACACTTTGGCCACTCATGAAATATTCCGTTACTGGTCAGTCCAGAATAAATGTTAACACGTTTGGAATAATTCACTAAAAGATATAACATAAGCCTGTTTTTTGACTTGAGTCAAAATATTGCCAATTCAAACATGGACTGAAGGCAACTTATGTTAGGCTGTCGCCACTACGTGCGGTAATCCTAATGTATCTTTCGATGAGATAGACTTATCGAACTCGGCAATGAAGTTACCTCGCCGCCAACATCGACGCTTATATAACACTGTACTTGCCGCTAAGGATAACGCCGCAAACAGATGGACTCAGTCGTCCTTTTTATTCGTTACATCCTTGTTATTTGCTAAAAATTAGCCAGCTCGATTTAAAATTTTGCATCATGTGATTCAATAATGAGCCAAATTTTAATGTCAGCGAAAAAAATAAATTAATCAATAATATCTATAAGTTACATCTAGAAGATATAAATCAGACTTGCCCGAAGAATGCAATTCGTCAGTCGGACCTGAAAAATAAGTGTTATCTTCAATTAATGGGCAAATAAGGATCACTAGTCAGCATGTCAATATCTGTACTCATCTGTGACGATTCCGCCATGGCACGTAAGCAAATGGCCCGCACGCTCCCAAAAGAGTGGGATGTGGAAATTACTTATGCGACCAATGGTGCCGAAGGCCTTGATGCTATCCGCGCTGGAAAGGGCGAAGTGGTGTTTCTCGATCTCAACATGCCAGTGATGGACGGTTATGAAGTACTGCAAACCGTGCAGCAGCAGGATCTCCCCGCGCTGATCATTGTGGTCTCTGGCGACATTCAAATCAAAGCTCACGAGCGAGTCAAAGCCTTAGGCGCATTAGATTTTATTCAAAAACCCGTCAGTGCCGATGCCATCAGTAACATTTTGCAAGATTACGGCATCTTAACCCTGACGCAGAAAGATATCGCCGACGAAGTCCCGATGATCAAAGTCGACATGCGTGACGCTTGCCAAGAAATTGCCAACGTCGCCATGGGCCGCGCCGCCGATCTGTTAGCTAAGTTACTCGATGTATTCGTGTTACTGCCCATCCCCAATGTGAACGTGCTTGAGGTGAGTGAGTTGACCATGGCACTTAAGGCCACGGAAGAAAGCTCGACCGTATCGGCTCTTTGCCAAGGTTTTATTGGGGCGGGGATTGCGGGTGAAGCCCTGCTCTTGTTCCATGATTCCAGCTTTAAGGACATGGCCAAGCTGATGGGATTAGCCAATCCTGAAGATAAAAATACTGAGATAGAAGTGCTTATCGATACCGGAAACGTGCTGATCGGTGCCTTCCTTAACGGCATTTCTGAACAGCTCGACATGAAATTTAGTCAGGCTCACCCTGTCGTGCTAGGACGGCACTGCACGGTTAACGATCTGATCCATGATAATTCAGAGAAATGGCAGCGAACTTTGGCTATGGAGATCAACTATCGGATTGAAGATCATAATATTCAATGCGATTTGTTACTGCTCTTCACCGAGGATTCTATCCCCACACTTAGCTATAAACTCGGCTATTTACTCGATTAACCAGTTGGATTTTATCCTATGTCAAATGACCAAAGCGCAATGAACGAACTACACTGGCTCATCGATATGGTGCAAACCATAGAGGTGGGATTAGTGGTATTAGATCGCCATTACAATATCCAGCTGTGGAACGGTTTTATGGAGAATCACAGCGGTGTTTCCCCAAATTCGATCAAAGGTCAAAACCTGTTTACCCGCTTCCCCGATCTGCCCGCCACTTGGTTAAAGCAGAAAATGGAATCGGTTTTTATGCTTAAAAACCGTGCTTTTATCAGCTGGGAACAAAGGCCGTACGTTTTCCAATTTAAAAACTACCGCCCGATCACTGGCCGTGCTGACTACATGTACCAAAACGTGACCTTGTTGCCACTGGCATCGCTCACGGGACAAGTGACCCATATCAGCGTGATTATTTATGACGTGACTGATATCGCCATCAACAAGTTACAACTTAAAGCCGCGAACGAGCAACTCGAGCGCCTAAGCCAAACCGATGGCCTGACTCAGCTGCATAACCGTCGCCATTGGCAAGAATGTTTAGACCATGAGTACGACATATATGCCCGCTACTCAGGCATGGCAAGTTTAGTGATGATAGATATTGATAACTTTAAACATATCAACGACAGCTATGGTCATGTGGCGGGTGATAAAGTGATCCAGCATATCGCCCACTTACTCAGCCAATCCCTGCGTGAGACCGATTGCGCCGGACGTTATGGCGGTGAAGAATTTGCGGTTGTATTACCCAAAACCAGCGGCGCCGATGCCATGTATTTCACCGAGCGACTCAGGGAAAAAATCGCCGCATCCGTCATTCTGTATGAAAGCCTGAAGATATCAGTGACTGTGAGTTTAGGTGTGTGCGAAATTGGTTCCCACATCACCAGCAGCTCAAGCTGGATTTCTTGCTCCGATAAAGCGCTGTACGAAGCCAAGCAAAAAGGCCGTAATTGCAGCGTTCTGCATACCAGTACAACTGCGAAAAAAATCAGCCAAACTTAAAATATCCACCTAATAAAAATGCCCATCATAGATGGGCATTTTTATTTAAAGCGGGTATAGATTAGATATTCACGCGCGAATTAATGAGGGAAACCATCATCTTCTTCGTCGTCTTCATCTTCTTCGTCATCCATTTCATCACCGACAAAATAGGTGCCCCAACCGTCATATTCCACTTTTTGTTTTACCGCTAATTGCAGCAGTTGTTCTGCGGCTTTATCCAGTAATTCAACTTCTAGTTTGTGGTGCGCGACAGCATCAAAACAGAAAATAATTGAACCATCTTCCAGTTCCATTTCTTCAGCGTCGTTTACCTCAAAACCTAATTTAAAGGCATCTACTGCGGCTTTTTCGAGACGATCGAAATTGGTCGATGAAAAGTGATGCTCAATAATATATTCCGCATCAGGCTCTGAGCCATCGTCAAGCAGGGCTTGCACTATGTCACGATTCTCTGCAAGTTGGGCTTTTAACTGACTTTCAATAGACATGGATTTGTCTCCGTTAAGGTAAATCTGGCTCAAATTGGCATTATACGTCATCACTCGCGAGAGTTTTACCCATAAGTGCTGCCGCCTCTTGATTTATCTCAGCAAATCTCGCCGACATGCTGGCATGAATTTGCGCAGAGAAGTTTTTCACATCGGCTTTATCTAAACCTGCGGTCGGCACAGGTGCCATCATATCGATAATGACTACACCGTTATTCCAGCGATTGAGCTTAATGTGGCTTTGGCACGAGGCCAATACCGGCACAACAGGTACTCCCGCCGCAATCGCAGTATGGAAAGCGCCCGCTTTAAAAGGTAACAAACCGCGCCCACGTGAACGTGTACCTTCAGGGAAAATCCACACAGACAAATTCTTCTGTTTAATTTTTTCCACGGTTTTCGCCATAGTATCAAAGGCACTATGACGGTTTTTACGGTCGATCAGAATATTTCCTGACAACCAATAGATTTGACCGAATAATGGCATCCACGCCAAACTCTTCTTGCCCAAACTCACAGTGCCTTTAGGTACCGCTGTCGTGTGAGTGAAAAGATCGAAGTTATTCTGATGATTTGCGAGGAAAATATAGGGGCCATCCTGCACATCTTTATGTCGACGTACAATCACTTTGATCCCAAGGATCGGAGCGACCGATGAGAAGATCTTGGCGAACATATGTACATTGTCGCGGTGCCGAGGTCTTAATAAACACACTAAGCCACCAAAAATAAAGGCAAGCAACAATGACACCGCCAACAGCATTGATCTGACGATTAAAAGCACGATTTACTCCGACTATAAAAGTGGCGACAGTATATCCACCATGGCTTTGGGACTCAATATATTGTTTACATCTGTAAGCTGACTTGCTAACAAGCAAGCAAAAAAGCCCATCGATATACTGAAAATCCAGTGTATCGATGGGCTTTTATATCAATATTTATCTAAGCGTGGTGCTTTGGCAGGATTTCAGATCCCGTTGCCTGAGGCGCAGCTTTAGCTAACACAAAACGGATCACTAAGGCGCTCACGGCCAAAGTCGCGACAATCGCCGCACCGCTGGGTAGATCTAACGTCGCCGACAGGACTAATCCTAGAACATAGCCCAACAAACCGACGAGGTAAGCGTAAAATAACCGACCTTTACCGCGGTACTTGTTCAGTGCTAAAGCGGGCAATATCAAGGTACTGAACACCAGATAAACGCCCACCAATTCAACCGACAAGGTAATGACCAACGCAAATAGCAGATAGAACCCTGCACCATCCAACATCTGGGGACGCAGGTATATCGCTAATAACACCAGTGAATACACTACTGCCGGCAAAATCAGTTGTGACCAACTCACCCACAGGATCTGACCTGACATCAATTGCTTTAACAGCTCGGCGCCGTGTGGGTCGTTCGCCAGCAGCAACATAGCCGCTACCGCAGACAACACATAAAAGCAGCCGATCATTGCCTCCAACTCACCCGCCATCCGCTTAGATAACCAAGCAATAAACCCTGCGCCCGCGAGGGCAAACAGCGCTGGCATCCACACATTAGCAAACGGCATGTCTTCTAACCTGTGGTCCATGTGAGCGACAATCGCGCCTAAGGCGGCAACTTGCGCTATCGCTAAATCGATAAAGATGATGCCACGCTTAAGTACTTGTCTCCCAAGTACAATATGCGTCGACAACACTAAGATCCCCGCTGCCAATGCAGGCAACAGAATCGACATCAGTTCAAGATCAAACATAGGTTTATTTCACTCCATTTAAGAGGGAAATCACGCTGTCATAAAGGCTAAATAAATCTTGGCTCTTATCGTTGCCACCCACAGACATAGGTAACATCACCACGGGCAAGTTCGCTTTTTCACCCAGCCATTTTGCACCGCGCTCGTCCTGATAAGAGGCCACGACCACCGCCAGAATATCCCCTTGCTCAGCGCGCGTCAGCAGACTCGCTAAGTGGCCGCTAGTCGGAGCTAAACCCGGTTTAGGCTCTAAATCTGCCACTTGCTCGATACCAATCCAGTTGAATAAGTATCTGAAGCTTGAGTGGTAAGCGATCACTTTTTTACCTTGTAATCCCTTAGCTTGCTCTTCCCAACGCGGGACTGCTGCTTGCCAGCGAGTAGTAAAATCTGCCAGTGACTTTTGATAATCGGCCGCGCCAGCAGGATCTAACTGAGTCAGCTTAGCACTCAGTGCCGTGGCGACTTTTAACAGCCGCGTCGGGTCAAAATGGATATGTGGATTACCTTGGGCATGCACATCACCCATGCTGCGATCGACGCTGGCCAGCTTATCTAAAGTCTCGATTTGATCGGCGGCGAAAAATAAGCCTTGATCGGTCGAGCGCACATTCGCGTTTGCCGACTTCATTTGCAGCATAGGCAACCAACCCACTTCAAGATCGGCACCAGCGCAGACCACAAGATCCGCCTGACGCATTTTGGCGATCAAACTCGGACGCGCCTGCACTTGGTGCGGGTCCTGTAATGCCGTTGTTGCCGAATAGATGCTCGCCGTAGGAGCCAGCTCCTTCGCTAATGCTGCATATTCAGGTTCACAGGCAAACACGTTTAGTTCGGCGTGGGCCAAACCGGTATAAGTGACAGATAAGGCCACTGCGGCCAATTTAGCTAAATTAGAATTGATGCGCACCGTGAGCCCCCAGAGACATAATGTATTGAATAGTGAAGATGTTGTCGTCTTCAATTCCGTCGAAGTTAGTACCCTTTTGATTGGTATACTGGAAACGAACCGTCGAGAAATGGCTAGAATGCCAAGCCAAACTCACCTCAGATTCTTTCAACTTCTGCCCATGGAAATGATCGCCATGGAGTTCTTGGGTATCCGCTTCACCATAACGTACACCCGCTGACCAGCTAGGCGTGAATTGGTACACACTGCTCAGATACCAACCTTGGTGGTAATCTTGGCTTGGCGCATCCTCTGGATGCAGATCGACAGGGGTAAAATCGCTCACCCGATAATACTCGCCGCTCACAGTAAGATTCTGATATTTGTAGTTACCGTTAGGCGCCCACTTATAAACAAAATCAGCACCATAGGTATTTTTACCTGTGTAAGATGCGGCGTGGCTATGGCCTGCGTGCTCATCACCATGGTCATGCTCATCTTCATGTTCGCCTTCTTCATGGGCGGTCACTTGGCCATTCTCGTTACGCAGGTAACTTAAACCCGCTTGCCATGAGCTGTTATCGCCGATGTCGCCACCGATTTTTGAGTACAAGGTATAAACGCCGACCTTCTTAAACTCACGCTCACCATGCTCATCGGCGGCACGTAAACTGTCGCCCTTAAAGGCTTCAACGCCCATAGTCCAATACAAGTCAGTCGGTGCTACGTAGTTGAAACGTATACCATCATCAAAATAATGGCCGCCTAAAAATGCACGGTAAACCACAGGACGGTCGGTGAAAGAATCTGTGTGTAAATGTTGGTTATTGAGGTAACCAATGTCCGATAGGAAACGACCGCCGCGGATAGAAAAGCCCGCAGGCATCGCCATGGTTTGAATGAAGGCTTCTTCAAGATTCAGCTCAGTGTCACCGTCATGCATCTCAACCACAGCTGTGACTTTACCGTAAAACATATCATCGATATTGGCGCTCAGGGCCAGCTCGGTCTCACCTAAACCAAAGCCATCCGGGCTCTCGGCTAATGGACGCTCACCCGTTTGATAGTAACCATTTAATACGGCACTGATCGCTGGGTTCGTGAGGCTCGAATCTTCAGCCAATAGGCTAGGCGAAACAAACGCACACGCCAAAGCCACCAAAGAAATTCGGGTATTTAAAACAGTCATGATATCTCCAAAATACAACTAGCACTCGACGACTAATATAAAGTCATCAAGAAATACAATAAGTTAAAATGTTTGAGTTGATTTAGAGCGTGACAGGAGGCGCACGACTGCGATAAACACTGACGTGTTCAGAAATGGAGGGGGGTAAAACAAATTCGACCACATCGAAATGCTGTACGCCTAAATTAAGCGTCAGCGGTTGGGTCAATAGAATCTTGTTGAGCTGGTGCTGATGGAAGCACAGGGTACAGTGGGTCTTAGCCCCATCGTCAAGATGGGTCACACTATGAGCTGAGGCGGCAAAAGACAGCAATATCAAGATGGCCGAAAGCCATATCGAAATCGTGCGTCTAATGTGACGTTTAAGTCTCACTCAGTCGTCCCCATAGTTAAAAAGTTGCATAAGTCTATGTCAGGGCCATAGCAAGTTGCAATAAGGTAATTACTTTGCAAAAGGTTACAAGATATTTGAGCAGGGCAATCTTAGCAGCAACTTGCCTCGTCCATAACGGCGAAACCTTACGGGAGTGCTGGTAAAAGAGTGTATTTAAGATTAGCTTAAGTGAGTGTAACTATAGTGTATTTAGTTTTTATGTCAGCGAGCACAACGGCGAAATTGAGCTCGATATGGCGTCCGTTTTTAACCACCAAAAGGCAACTCTCATGCTAGCATTTTTTCGTGAAAACTTAGGGCTTATCTTAGGGATAGTGATTTTCAGCGTGGTGATATTTGGTGGAATTTATTACGTTGAGCATTCCTTAGCCGCACAAGAACAAGTCGTTCAGTAAACTAGAGCTCACTCACTGCGGCGGTAATTCGCCTGGGTAAACTCCTTCTTCGCTATACCTTGAGCGCCCACTATAGGCGCTCAAATCATTTCTGCCTCAGCAGATTGTCTTATTGCTTTGTTATCGGTACTTCTGTCTTTGGTCACTATCATCGACGGGTTCCGGCGCTTCAATGGTGATCACTTGGTCCATAAAGTGACTCACGAACAACAACATCAGCGAAAAAATCATCACAGGGATCGCAAAGTGCCGCACTGAGGCATCGAAATAACTGTATCCCGCTGTAAACACACTCAAATAAAAGCCCAATAACTTAAGCTTAGCCAATGTTGGGCTACGGCCTAACCAAGCGGTGCAGTGGGGACAACGCACTTGGGCGTCGAAGCCTTTGCCTCTTTGTTGGGTGATGTCACTGACCTTGATGTACTGATTACAATGGGAACACAACATGAAAACACGATTCCTAAATAGCGATGCGCAAGTTTACCAGATCCCTACCAGAGTACGGCCAGCAAATGCTGATAAAAGGCTAATCTTGTCGAAAATGCGGATAAAACCAAGAGCCCTAATGCAAACCAAGTAAACCCCTGCGGCAAAAAAAACTTAGCTCGGAAGCAAATTTCACTCGACGACATTTTACAGTCAATCCGGCAGCCACTATCATACTCAGACATATTTCTATTTAAGATCACACCTATGCATCGCTACCTCGCTCTAGTGTTTGCCCTGTTTATCCCATTATTAAGTCTCTCATCCCCAGCGCAAGCCGAACCTGTCGCGGCAACCGAAAGCACATCAACCACAGCTGTGGCGGTCAAAGCCGAACTGGCTATGTTGCAACAGGCTATCGATACCGATATCCATAAGCTGAAACATGCCAAAGGTGAGTTGAAAACGATTGTCGAATATCGCATTCAAAACAAAACCTTACAGTTACGTAATAAGATTAAAGATTTGCTCGAAGCAACGCCGATCGACAGTGCTTTTCTGCAACCATTGATCCAAGGGCAATTGAACTACATCCAACAGATTGATACCTATATCGATGACAACATTGATAAATTGGAGCAGCAGCTAGGCTCGGGTACAGATGATGCGATTCTGCTCGATATCTCTAAGCGCGAATTAGACAAAGACACCTATTACAAACAGCAACTCGAGACACTCAATTGGCTCGAACAGGTTGGCCAAGATGTTAGCGAAGCACAAAAGTCCCTGCTGCAAATTTTGATTGCGCGTGCAGATATGCTTGAAAGCTTAGTGACTTACACTCAGCAACAACTGCAAGCTGCGGTCGATACCGCAACCAATGCCGGTAAAGATGTCACGTCGGCGCAAACTAGCCATGTGATGATGCTAAAGGAACGCTTGGCCCAAAATAGCCAAAGCTTAAATATCGATATCAACTTACTCGATGCTTTAGGCCAAGATACTGCCGCACTGAAAAAGACCTTGTTCAGTGTGTCAGGCGATATTACTCAGGATGTGTTGAGCTTTGATGTAGCCTCAAGCTTAATCGAGCAATGGCTGAACACGGCGCAGGAACAAGCGATAAATCATGGCCCTACGGTCGTGTTTAAGTTATTTGTATTCTGCTTGATCTTATTTATCGCGGGTCTCGCCGGCAAGTTAGCCAAACAGATAGTGAAGAATACTGTTAGCAATTCTAAATTGAATTTGAGCAAGTTATTACAAGACTTCTTTACTTCGCTATCAGGCAAAGCCGTCTTTACTATCGGACTCTTGATCGCCCTATCTCAACTTGGGATCGAACTTGGACCGCTGCTCGCAGGCTTTGGTATCGCGGGTGTGATTATTGGTTTTGCCTTGCAAGATACCCTGTCGAACTTTGCCTCTGGGATGATGATCTTAATTTATCGTCCCTACGATGTGGGAGACTTGATCAACGCCGCCGGTGTCACTGGTCGAGTGAGCCACATGAGTTTGGTCTCAACCACAATTAAAACCATGGATAACCAACGTCTTATTATTCCTAACAATAAGATTTGGGGCGACACTATTAACAACATCACGGTCGAACACCAACGCCGGGTGGATATGACATTTGGTATTGGTTACAGCGACAACATAGAACATGCTGAAGCGATTCTCAAATCCATCGTCGAAGCCCATCCTAAAGTACAGCCATTGCCAGAGCCGACGATTAAACTGCATCTGCTAGGAGAATCTTCGGTGGACTTTATCGTGCGCCCTTGGGCGAAACCGGAAGATTATTGGGAAGTGTATTGGGACATTACCCGTGAAGTGAAAATGCGTTTCGACGCCGAAGGGATCAGCATTCCGTTCCCGCAGCGCGATGTGCATATCTATCAAACCACGAAGTAACCTTTCTAAAACTAGCGCTAAAACGTTAAAACCAGCTAAAGCGTTAAACCAGCATTAGCACGTTAAACCAGAGTCAAAGGGCGTAGCAGCAAGCCCGCCCTTTGACTCTGCAGCGCTTTTGCATCTAAGCGTGAGTTTTCATTGAAATATTAGTTTCGAATCTAAACGTTAGCCTAAACCGACTATCTCACCTTTGGCATCAATATCGATTTTCAAGTAACCCGGCTTAAGCCCAAGTCCTGGCATAGTCATCACATTACCCACCAAGGCAGTTATAAATCCCGCCCCCGCATGTAACACTAACTCTCGCACTGGCACCACAAAATCCTTAGGAACGCCCTTTAAGCTAGGATCGTGGCTAATGGATAACGGCGTTTTGGCCATACACAGGGGCAAATGTCCATAGCCAAGGGCAGTCAGTTGCTGCGCCTGCTGTTTCGCCTCGATAGACAGACTCACGCCTGAAGCACCATAACCCACTTCGGCTAAGGTGGACAACTTAGCCTCCAATGACGCTTCATCTGGATATAACAGTCTGAACTGACTCTCAGTTTCAGCGGCGCGAACCACAGTTTGCGCTAAGGCAATAGCGCCCGCCTCCCCTTGGCTGAAGGCATCGCTAATTTCACAGCCAAAGGCGGCACTCGCGTTGACGGCTTCCATTAGCCATTGCAACTCAGCATCGGAATCAGTGGCGAAACGGTTAATAGCAACCACCACAGGAATGCCATAACGCGCCACATTGTTGATATGCCAGTTTAAATTTGCAAAGCCCGCTTCGAGTCGAGCCTGATCTGGGGCATTGATATTTGTCGCACTGATGTTTGGCACATGGATATTTGATACATTGCTATCCACCTCAGTTGCCAAGCCACTATTGGCCTTCAGCGCTTTTAAAGTCGTCACCAACACCGCGGCGGCTGGCGCCTGACCCGATTGACGTACTTTGATATTACAGAACTTTTCAAAGCCCATATCCGAGCCGAAACCGCCTTCAGTCACCACAAAGTCCGCCAGCCTGAGGGCGATATCATCGGCAATGATCGACGAGTTTCCGTGGGCAATATTGGCAAAGGGTCCTGAGTGGATCAGACAAGGCGAGCCATTTAAGGTCTGCATTAACGTCGGTTTTATCGCATCGGCCATGATGGCCGTCATCGCCCCAGCGGCACCTAAATCTTCGGCGGTAATCACTTGCCCTTGGGTATTTAAGGCCAACACTAGACGACCGATCCGCGCCCGCATGTCAGCCAAATCATGACTTAAGGCTAAAATCGCCATCAACTCAGAGGCGGCAGTAATATCAAAACTAGATTCGTACTCTGGGCCGTTATTATCACCTAAGCCCACATGAATTTGTCTAAGGCAGCGATCATTATGATCGACCACTCGGTGCCAGCGGATCTCGTTGGGAGCTATATCCAAAAACGCTTGTTCAGATTGCGCTTCAAATTCTGTTTTACCTAAGCGCGTCTCGTGGAATAGCCGCGCCGCAATCGCCGCGGCCCCTAAATTGTGGGCACTGCTGACGGCATGAATGTCACCCGTGAGATGTAAGTTCATCTCCTGCATGGGCACCACTTGAGCATAACCGCCACCCGCAGCACCGCCTTTCACCCCAAACACAGGTCCCATGCTGGGCTGGCGAATACAAGCACAGGCCTTTTGGCCTATGGCATTTAACGATTGCGTTAAGCCAATGCTCGTCACCGTTTTACCTTCGCCGTGGGGTGTAGGCGTAACTGCGGTGACGATAATCAATTTACCTTTGCGTTGCCCCGCTAAACGCTGCAACACACTAAGCTCCACCTTGGCTTTAGTGTGACCAAATAGCATCATCTCTTCGGGTAACAGGCCTAAGTCGGTGCCCAGTTCGGTGATGTTTTTAAGGCTTGCGCGACTCGAAATATCCATATCTGTCAGCATGCGTCGATTTCTCCCTTTCAGATACGCTTTGGTTTAGTATGAGGGGTTGCTAAGCACAACACTCATTGAATAGGGCGGATATTAGGTGATTGGCTTTAAGATATATAGCCATCGAAAGGGTTAATGAGCGATTCCTTAATCTGCATCAAATATTTTGCCCTGTGCCCTATAAATCAAAAGCACACAGTCCCAAAGAGGAACAGCATGAGCGAGTCCCATTTCACTTTTTCTGAATTTGTTGCCGGTTTCTGGCGAATGGAAAGCTGGGACATGACGCCCATGCAGCGCCTTAACCTGATTGAGCAATATCTAGAACTAGGCGTGACCACTATGGATCACGCTGATATTTATGGCGAATATCAATGCGAAACCTTGTTTGGCGAGGCATTAGCCTTAAAGCCAGCACTGCGCCAACAGATGCAAATTGTCAGTAAATGCGGCATTAAACCCGCGTTTGCGTGCCGCCCTGAGCGCTACGTTAATCACTACGACACCTCCTGTGAGCATATTATTGCCAGTGTCGAGCATTCCCTTAAACAGCTCAATACTGACTATTTAGATCTGCTGCTGATCCACAGACCCGATCCCCTAATGGACGCTGATGCGGTCGCCGAGGCATTTAAGATCCTCAAGCAAGCAGGTAAAGTGCAGCATTTTGGCGTATCGAACTTCACCAATGCACAGTTTTCCTTGCTGCAATCGCGCTTGGATGCTCCTTTAGTCACTAATCAAGTGGAACTCTCGCCACTAGCGATGAGCACCCTACACGACGGTACGCTCGATTTGTGCCAGCAACGTCGTATTCGGCCTATGGCTTGGTCGTGCTTAGCGGGCGGAAAGATTTTTGAAACCACTAATCCACAGGCAGTTCGCTTGCATCAAACCCTCAAGCTCATCGCCGAGCAAGTGGGAGCCCAAGATATCAGCCAAGTGATTTATGCCTGGGTTCGTATGCTACCAAGCAGACCTGTGCCGCTTATCGGCAGTGGCAATATCGAGCGGATAAAGCGCGCCGTTGCCTCCAATGAGATCCAGCTCGATCGCCAGCAATGGTTCAGTATTTGGCAGGCATCTATGGGTCACAGCGTACCTTAATTTTTACCTCCCAAACGCAACAACCATAAACAACAACGGCGCCAGAAGGCGCCGTTGTTGTATGTATTATTGAATGCGACTTAAAACTGCACATCGCCACTTAAATGCGGGCGACGACCTTTGCTGTCACGTAACTCAAATACCATATTATTAGCATTCTGCTCATAGCCAAATCCAACATCGGCAGGCATCAACAGTGGCAGTTTAAAGGTCACATCCACAGTAAATGGACGATCGCCAATGCTTGGCATCAACTCCGCCAAACAACGGGCCTTAGACCACATACCATGGGCGAGCACGCGATCAAAACCAAAACGCTTTGAGAGCACAGGATGCAAGTGGATCAGGTTATAGTCGCCAGACGCCTTAGCATAACGACGGCCTAAATCTTCACTCAAGCGCCAGCTTTGCGGCGTTTCCCACGCCATATCAATGGCTTTAGGTGGACGAACCCGACGTCCAGCAACATCGATACGATATAAATAGGTGGAAAGCGATTCCCAAACGAGTTCTTCACCCACAAACGCCTTAGACACAAATTCAAACTCTAAGCCAGAATCAGTCTCACGGCTCGTCGTCAAGGCACACTCGAGGGAGAAAGTCTCGTCAACCGTCACAGGGCGATATACTTGAATGCGGTTCTTTAGGTGGATCATCCCAAGCAGCGGGAAAGTGATGCCATCGTGGGTAAAAATCACCGCATGCAGGCGAAATGCCATCACATAGAGATAGGTTGGCGGCAGCACTTTACCGTCAAATTGAAAACCACACACCTGCGCGTATTGGCTTACTTTAGTTTCAGACACAGTCACATGTGGCGCAGTCACCTTAATATGGGGCAGCGGTTGCTGATCCCAACCCGGCTTACGGCCAAAGAAGATCTTGCGATAAAGAGAAAACAGCGACGGCATCGCGTTCAATTCAACACAATATGCATTATTCAAGTCTGAGTACCTTTTAATTAACTATCCCTTGGCACATAAATGCATTGCCATAAATTACCCCGCACAGACGAGTAACGTCTGCTCAATCAAGTTGATAACGAGTGTAAAACAGGCAGCGCTGCGTCTTAATGAGGGCTGATGCTGACTCACCGAATGGACAACTATAGAGTCAGGTTTGTCGAAAACGGCGTGATTATAACCCAGAGGACAGAGTTCTGTGTATCCCTAAGTTTAGTAGGAATAATTACTACCAATCAAATCAATAGATTAAAATATCACGATGTAAATCTGTCCATCTCGACTCGGCGATAACATCTCCTGAGTGCGAAAAATTTACGTCTGTGCCACACTATCGTTCCACTCTCTTTAACCTAGTTATCACGTGCAAGATAAGAATTTTGACAAGCTCGCGCAAAAATTTGCGAAAAACATTTATGGTACGCCTAAAGGCGACATTCGTGCCGCCGTACTGTGGCGCGACCTCGCACCTGCGCTAGCAAAACTGGGGGATAGAAAACTCAGGGTATTAGATGCGGGCGGCGGTTTTGGTTACTTTAGCCAAAAATTAGCCCGCCTCGGCCACGAAGTGGTGCTGTGCGATATCTCAGCGGAGATGTTGGCGCAAGCGCAAGAACAGATAGATGCCTCGCCTGAACCATTAGCTATCCAGCTTATCCATGCGCCTATTCAAGCTCTGTCAGTTGAGCACCATGGCTATTTCGATATCATATTGTGCCATGCGGTCGTCGAATGGTTAACAGATGCGAAACCCACGATGGCGGGCCTACTCACTATGCTCAAACCGGCGGGATTATTCTCTTTGATGTTTTACAACAAAGAAGCCATGCGCTTTCATGCCTTAGTGTCGGGCAATTTCGATTACGTCGCCGCAGATTTAAAAGTGAAAAAGAAAGTGCGGCTAACACCCACGCACCCACTTTATATTCAAGAGGTTAAAGAGTGGTTTAGCGACTGGCAAATGTCACTTATCAGCCAGTCTGGTGTGCGGGTGATCCACGACTATTTGAAAAAGAGTCAGCCCGCCGATTTCGATTATCAAAAACTGCTGCAAATGGAGCTCGAGTATTCACAACGCGAGCCCTACATTTCCCTAGGCCGATATGTACACTTTTTAGGGCAAAGCCCCGCAGTTTGAACCCGCTTAGTTATAAACGCGACGCCCTAAACAATTACTGGCAAGTCTGTTTCCAGCAGGCGCTCACTTTGGCGCCTGCTTGTTCTAGCAGTTGCACCACACTTTTATCACCCACAACATGACCCGCGCCAACCACTACAAATAATGGTGAAGTTATTTCAGTCGAGCCCATTAACTTTATAATGCCGTCAGCCATCACATGGTTTCGCCGCCAGAGGATTTTCTCTAACATCTCAGTGTCGCCCTCGCCGCCCATTTGCTCCTGCATTATGCTATCAAGCTCAGCTTCATTACCTGAGCGCCAAGCCGCAATTAACGATAAAAGATCTGCATCCGACGTACTAATCGCCTCACGCACCATAGACCACTGCGCTTGGCTATCAAAGGACGCTAATAACTGAAATTGCGACTCGGCGGTTTCTAACTGATACACAGGTAAAGCCGCATGACGGGCCATCAACTGCATATCAACGCCATAATCCGTGCTGTAACCTAAGTTGTTATAACGTATTAAGTTAACTTGCGTGGCTTGCAGCCAAGGCGCAAAGGATTGAATCGACTGACAAACATTGGCCGTGGCAGCGCAGTAGGGCGTCATGCTCTCAACCGTTTGTTTATCTCGGCTCTGCCAATCTAAACCTTTGGTTTTATCGGCGCGGCCGTATTGGCGCAGCAAGGCATTGCTATTAGCTTTATTCATATCGACTTCCACGACTAAGCCCTTAGCTTTGCCAAGCGCGGTTTCAATTTGGGTGGGTAAAGGATAAAAATCGGCACGTCCAATATGAATCGAACCCAGTAGATACGCGCTCTTTCCTTGCCATTGCACTTGATAAAATGGCGGCTTATCGGTTTCGGCACTCACCGCTTTGGTGCTCCAACCCGTCAACGCCAGAAAACAGATTGATGCAATTAATCGCCATTGGCTTGTTGCCATATCCTTTGCCCCTTATAATTCCTGCAAATTTTGCAATGAGACGCTGTTATGCCACATACCAAGGTTATAGAGCAACTGAAAGAGAATCTTCAAATCGCCTATCGCCAAGCCATAGACGCCGACGCTAAGTTAGATGAGCTGAAGAAAGCTGGCCATGGAAACTTCACCAGCATATTCACGGCAGAACAAGGTTTTATCGCTTCGAGTAATCGTTTTCTGCCCTATGTACAAGAGTTGGTCGATGACTTAACTCGCATGGAAGAATATGAGGCGCTCGATCCTAAAGAACTTGAAACCTATGTGCGCCAGCTCGGTGCTTTACTGCAAACGCTGCAGGCTTTTAAGACACAAAGCTAACCTAGATGAAGAGCTGAAACTCGCCAGTAGCATTCAGCTCTTTTCATCAGCTATCCACTCAAAACCCCCGCATAGCTGACGTTAAGCTCCCTCAAAATTGTCATCATTTTGTCATTTCTAAGTCATAGACTCCGCTCACATAGACGAAAGGGCTGACGTAATGACAAGTTTAGATCTGGCTAAAGAGCTCGATAAGATAATTTCTAAATCGGCAATTAATCCCTTATTTCAGCCAATTTTCAATATATTAGAACATAAGATCCACGGTTTTGAAGCCCTAAGTCGCGGCCCTGAACACAGCCCGTTATACTCCCCAGTGCCGCTATTTCAGACAGCAGAGCATGAAGGCAAGTTAAGCGAGTTAGAAACCCTTTGTCGGCGCATTTCACTCGAGCAATTTAAGCTGCGTCAGTTCCAAGGCAAGCTGTTTATCAATATCTCACCCAAGGCATTATTAGATCCAGCGCACCCCAAGGGCATGACCTTACAGCTGTTGCAACAACTCGGCATAGCGCCATCGCAGGTGGTGATTGAGCTGTCAGAGCAATATCCCGCCGATGATATCGACTTACTTAAATCTTGCTTGAATCATTATCGCAGCCAAGGTTTTTTAACGGCCATTGATGACTTAGGCGCAGGTTATTCAGGTTTAAGGCTCTGGTCAGAATTGTCGCCCGACTATGTCAAAATCGACCGCCACTTTATCCATGAAATTGATTCGACCCCCGTCAAACAAGAGTTTGTCCGCTCGATTGTGGAGTTATGCCAAAGCTTAACCTGCAAAGTGATAGCAGAAGGGATTGAAACGCAAGAAGAATTAGCCGTACTCAAACAACTGGGTATCGTCTATTGCCAAGGCTATTTGCTTGGTCGCCCAGAAGTGCTCCCCTGCCGCGCGATGAAAGCGACCTTAGTGCCAAACAATACTCAGATTCAACCTAGATACAGCGAATCGGCCGAAAGCCTGTGCACGAATGCCATCACAGTGGCGCCCACACTCAAACTCAAATTTTTAAGTGACACCTTTAGCTCGCAACCCGCACTGCAAGCGGTTGTGGTAGTCGATAATCAGTTGCCGCTGGGGATTATCAGCCGCGCGACCTTACTCGAACTTTTCAGTACGCCCTATGGTCGTGCCTTGCATGAGAATCATGCCGTAAGTGAAGTGATGGACCCGCAGGTTATCCAAATTGAAGCCAACGAACCCTTATCTACAGTGAGCCAATTGCTGACCTCAGAGACGGCCAATACAGTTGCTCAGCAGTTCATTATCCTTCGCCGTGGCAAACTTCTCGGCATAGGCCACACTAAGGATTTACTGCAAAGGATCACAGAGCACAGAATTAAGATGGCCCGCCATGCGAATCCTCTGACAGACTTGCCGGGCAATGTGCCCATTCAAGAGGAATTAAAACGCCTTAAGTTCCAAAAGAAACACTTTTATCTGGCCTATTTTGATTTGTGTAACTTTAAGCCCTATAACGATATTTATGGCTTTTGTCGCGGCGATGAAGTGATTTGTGAAGTGGCGAATCTGTTACTGAAGTATAAAAGCGACAATTGTTTTGTCGGCCATGTCGGCGGCGATGACTTTGTGATTATCAGCACCTGTGAACATATGATCAGCCGTTGCCAACGAATCCTTGCGGACTTTGAAACCCATAAGCATTTGTTTTACAGCGCCGAGCATTGGCAAGCCCAAGAGATGCTCGCCGACGATAGACAAGGCGAAGCCTGCTACCATCAATTGATCAGCCTGTGCGTGGGTATCTTGCCACCAGCACTGACTTTTAATGCCAATGAACACAGCCTGTCGACCTTAAGTGCTAAGGCAAAAAAACAGGCAAAATCCGCGAATAACGGATTTTACCTGTTAGAAAATCACCTTGCTATCGAAACCCAAGCGCTCAGTGCTTGAGTCTTAAGTGACCAATTTAACGATTGAAGGATTAAAGTTGTGGGGCAATCGTCTTCTTTAACCAATCAGTCAACATTTTGGTTTCGTAGATAAAAGGTTTATCGGTTAAAGATTTAATTCCATCCATAAAGCCCATATCCGACAGTTTTTCATCACCCGCAATAATCACTTTGTCGTTTTCTAACACTTGATAGGAAAAAGTTATACGCGGTGGATAAATGTCTTTAATAATCCGCAAATCATTAGCGGTCGCACCAAAGGTTGGGCGCATATCACCCGCCAGATCAACATCGGTAATGGTCATTTCAAGCTTTTGATTCGGCTTTAAAATCTTCGCGGCTTCTTTGTTAATATTTTCTGTTAACGTCTCAAATAAGCGCTTCTCATAGCGGGATTGGATTTCCCCGGATGATTTGATATCGCGAAAATCCTTAGGACTTTGCCAAACAATTTTAACCACGCCATCTTCAGTGACGGGATTCACAGGCGCTTCGTCGGCTGCCCAAGCCGCACTGCAACTTAATACACCTGCGAGTAAAAGGGACTGAATTTTCATATTTGCCTCCAAGGCCTAGATAACTTTCTGGAAACCACAGTACAAAATCTAACCTGAACTAGAGCTTAACGCAAAACTGATATAAGTACAGCTAACGCAGTGTAAGCTTTTGTATAAATGAGTAAATTTTATAGAACAACCACAATTGACACGTATCTTTTTGTATCGAGACTGCACTAAGTAAGTGCATGGTTATCAATTTGTGAACATTTTACGCGCATAACCACAAAAAAAACGTTATCCTTCCGCTATTGTTTACATGGCTCACTTAATAAAAATGAAATTCCCCGTTGTACCTGTGTTCATTCTTATCCTGTTTACCTGCGTAGTTAGTGCGATTTGGTTTATCTCCCCGAGTGATAAAAATACCGGCCCTAAAACATGGTCAGCCTTTATCTATAACCATGGCTATGACTCGGGGAAGTATAAAAAAACCGATAACTTTGACAGCTATGAGACCTGCCGCGATTTTGCACGCGAACAATCAGCCTTCTACGACGATGTACCTTGGGAATGTGGTTCTATGTGCCAGTTCGATACTCGCAAGCAAGGGTTTCAATGCAAAGAAATGAAAAATGAGCGCTAACTAACCGTTCAGCATAGGTTCAATATTTATACAATAAGCTAAGCCCCTCAAAGCACAACTCGTTTTCTTTACCGTCTAAGGATGCACGATTTAGAACTGACGTGTTAAACGTAATTTTTAATTTGGAGCTTACCTATGAACCTAAAAACAGCTAATTTATCAAAATCTTACTCACATAAAATCGCTTTATTGGCTCTGCTAACATTCGGAACTAGCATTAGTCTTTCAAGCCATGCGGCGCCATTGACCATCAGCCAACAACAGGCGGTTAACGCTCATTTTAGCAAATTGGCTCAGGCGCAATATGCGGCTGAAACCCAAATGACTGAGCAGCTTAAGCAAGATTTTTCTCAGCAATTAACCGCACAGGAACATGAGTTTATGAATGATATCTGCCCTAAATACGGCATGACATTCGATGTGACAACCAATGCCTGTTTACGCTCATAAGCGATTGCAAGATTAAAATGGAAAACGGGCGCTGAGCTCAGGATATTGCAGCTTTAAATCCTTGGGCTTAGTGCTAAATTTTTTCCCCGCGGGCGTCGCCTTGCCCGATGGCATAAAGGGCAACTCATCACCGGTTCTATCTTCGTATAATTGCCCTGCAATAAGATCGTATTCATCCACAAAGGGATAAGCATAGGCATCTCGCTCTGGCCAAGCGGCTAAACGCGCTAAAGTGTCAGGCTGATTAACCACACCATCGTAGATTTCTTGGCCGAGTGAAATCAAAAAACACCTGAATTCGGCAAAGGCATATTCAGAATCACAGCCCGTAATAATGTAAGCCGCGCCCCAAACCGACCACAAATAACTCCGGCGCATCTGCTGACCAAAGATTTTATCGAAGGCTTTTAACTCTTCATTACTCAGTTCGGCGAGTTTCTGCTTCAGTGCTTGAGCCAAAGACTCCTGAGATTGCGCCGCTTCCGTACGCGTGACTAAACCCCAAAACTCAACTTCTGTCATAAACTTCACCTAATAGAATAAGCCTTTCGCAAAAGGCTTATTCTACACGATATTAAGGTTATGCTGGACTCGGATTAGGGCATTTCCTACACTTGCTCATCTTCTTCGCTACCTGTCTACATATCCATCTATGCCTAAACGTCTTATGCTACTGATCTCTTTATATTGCCTCTTCAGCATTGCCGCACTTTTACGGGCTGTGACAACGCAATCCTTTGATGTATTCACCCTAGGCGTCCTCCCCGTGCTCGTTGGCATAATGATGCGCACGCCGTGGTCGAGCTTAGTCTTGAAGATTTATATCGGCATGCAAACCTTAGGATTTTCAGCCCTAGGCATGACAGCGATTATTGCCTACCGTATTACCCCTGAAGATGTAAAAGTGGTTGTTTCTGGCCACAATATTCCTATGTTACCGCTGACAATAAGCATTATTGTCATTTTACTCTTGCAGTATTGGATCGCATTTTCTAAGGTCACGAGTCATTATTTAACCCGTCAAACACGGTAATGGACATTTGTTGCTAAGCTGTTGCTAATAGCGTAGCTTAGCGACCCAATAAAATACTTGCGACTCTTAACTTGAAGTAGACTATGAGCCATTTATCGCCCAGTGAACTATCCATTCTTTTGGTAGAACCTTCAGATATCCAGCGTCGAATAATTATTCAGCGCTTGCAACAAGAAGGTATTCTCAGCATTCAAACCGCAGAAAATATCGAAGCGGCTAAAGATATTATTGCTCGCCACAAACCCGATCTTATCGCCAGCGCCATGCATTTTGATGATGGCACCGCCATCGATCTCTTAGGCTACTTAAGGGCTAGCGCTGACTGCAAAGATATTCAATTTATGCTGGTCTCGAGCGAGTGTCGCCGTGAGCAACTTGAGATATTCCGCCAATCGGGTGTGGTCGCTATCCTGCCTAAGCCCTTCAGTGCCGAGCATTTAGCCACAGCCTTAAATGCCACAATCGATCTGCTCAGCCACGATGAACTCGACCTCAGTAATTTCGATGTGCAGGATGTGCGCGTATTAGTGGTCGATGATAGCCGTATGGCAAGAAATGTCATTAAACGCACTATCGGTAACTTAGGGATGAAACTGATTACCGAGGCCGAAGATGGTGCACAGGCCATAGCGTTGATGAAAAACAATATGTTCGACTTAGTCATCACTGACTACAATATGCCCAGCGTAGATGGCCTTGCGCTGACTCAATATATCCGCAATGAAAGCCAGCAATCGCACATTCCCATCTTGATGGTATCTTCCGAAGCCAACGATACCCACCTCAGCAATGTGTCCCAAGCGGGGGTGAATGCCTTATGCGACAAGCCCTTTGAACCCAAATTGGTTAAAAAATTACTCTATCAACTGTTAGAAGAATGAAACCAGAATAAAACTTAAGTCACGAACTGAGTAAATATTCTGCGCTTTACCGAACATCCTGCGGCAGCTTAGACGCAAAAGGCTTTCCAAGCGCTGAACCTTATGGCATGTTAGGCACGCTTATTTCAAATAAATCTACGGAAAGAAGAGACAATAAAAATGAACAAAACTGAACTTATCGCCAAAATTGCAGAAAATGCCGATCTAACGAAAGTAGAAGCCGCACGCGCATTGAAGTCTTTTGAAGCAGCCATTACCGAATCAATGAAAAATGGTGACAAAATCTCCATCGTAGGCTTCGGTTCGTTTGAAACTGCGACTCGTGCTGCTCGCACCGGCCGTAACCCACAAACAGGTAAAGAAATTCAAATCGCTGAAGCGACTGTGCCTAAGTTTAAAGCGGGTAAAACCCTACGCGACAGCGTAAACTAAGCGAGAAAATTCAAAACAACGCCTCCATTGTGAGGCGTTTTTTTTTGCTTTCTTCCAGTGAAACCCTGAATATTTTTTGCACAACAAGAGTGCGCCTCTGCCCCATAAACTGGCAAATAAAAACATTTTATTAACACTTGATATTCTAATATCTTGTATTACATAGAATTGTAATAGTGGCATGTGATTAGCAAATCCCTTCTTAGAAAAAAACCAAGATGCACTAATGACCACTGCTTACTTAAGTGTGCCACTGGTGAATCGATAAATAAGTCAATCGAGGGGATGAGCATGAAGAAATCACTGTACAGCGTTTTGGCCTTATCGACGGGAATGTTACTGGCTGGCAATGCCTTTGCAGCCGTATCAGGCAACATTGGTGGTACCTCTAATTACCTATGGCGCGGCGCGACTCAAACTAAAGATGCGGTCGCAATCCAAGGTGGGATTGACTATAGCCATGATTCTGGCTTCTATGCAGGCACTTGGGCATCGAATGTAGATTTTGGTGATGATACGAGCTACGAGCTAGATCTCTACGCGGGTTATGGTGGCAATATTACCGAAGACATCAGTTACGACTTTGGCTACCTCTACTACGCCTACCCAGACGCTCCTGGCAGCATTGATTTTGGTGAACTCCATGCTGCAGTAACTTGGAAGTGGCTTGAACTGGGTTACTCCCATGTCATCAATGCCGGTGACGATGTCGCCGCCGATCCGTTAGATAATAAAGATCTCAGCTATCTTGCCGCGACTGTCTCTGTGCCTCTCACTGAAAAACTTAGCTTATCAGTGCACTATGGCTACTCAAGCGGTGATGTTGTGCAATCTTGGTTTGGCGAAGATAACTATGCCGACTATAACGTCACACTAAGTGCAGATACCAGCATGGGCACAGTGTCGTTCATGGTTTCTGATACCGATCTCACCGATGATGATGCCAAACTGGTACTCGGCTATTCCTACAGCTTTGATCTCTAAGATCTAACATTTAGGATCTTACGTCTAAGCTCTAAGCATAAAAAACGCCACCTTAAACGGTAGCGTTTTTTTAGCGTAATCAACTATTAGGCAATAATAGGTCTATTGGTTTTACGGGCAGCGACCATTTTCTCGATATATTCAACAATAGGCTCAGTCACTGAAATCCCTGTGGTTTGTTCAATCCCTTCAATGCCTGGCGCCGAATTCACCTCAAGGATCAAAGGACCACGATTAGAGCGTAAAATATCCACCCCAGCGACCACCAATCCCATCGCTTTCACCGCCGCAATCGCCATCTTACGTTCCACTGCAGTGATTTTAACCACCTCACCACAGCCACCCAAATGCAGATTAGAGCGAAAATCCCCCTCGGGACCTTGGCGCTTCATAGAGGCGATGACCTTGTCACCGACAACAAAACAACGAATATCACTGCCATTGGATTCTTTAATGTATTCCTGTACTAAGATATTCGCTTTCAGCCCCAAGAATGCTTCTATCACGCTCTCAGCAGCCGTTTTCGTCTCAGCTAATACCACGCCAATCCCTTGAGTACCTTCGAGTAACTTAATAACTAACGGAGCGCCGCCCACCATATTGATGAGGTCGGGGATATCATTTGGCTTATTGGCAAAGCCTGTCACTGGCATGCCAATCCCTTTACGGGAGAGCAATTGCAGCGCCCGTAATTTGTCCCGAGAACGCGCAATAGAGATTGAATCATTCGCCGCATACACGCCCATCATCTCGAACTGACGAACAACGGCACAACCATAAAAAGTCACGCTGGCATGAATACGCGGAATGATGGCATCAAAGCCAACTAATTCAGTGCCTTCATAATGAATGCTAGGCTTAATGGAATTAATATTCATGTAGCAGTTCAGTGTATTGATCACGACCGCTTCATGTCCACGGCTTTGACAAGCCTCCACTAAACGTTGCGTCGAATACAACTGGGGGAATTGGGATAAAATACCTATTTTCATTGCTGAGTGACCAACTTAAGCATGAGTGAATAAACCGTTCTGCAGCACTAAAAGCACAGCGACAGAAAAAGGGGCTGATATTTGTCTATTGCTCAGTGTAAAGCAAGAAAATATTCCTCACCAGACGAAATCACTATGCTATTGAAATAGTTCGAGACCTCTCACACAGGGAGCTGAGTTTGGGTTAATAGTGGCAGAATATACTTGGCCTCAAACGCCGCGGTATCTAAGGGACGTGAAAATAAATACCCTTGTAAAACCGTGCAATGGCGCGCAGTACAAAACTCTGCTTGCTCAACGGTTTCCACTCCCTCCGCCACAGAAATAACATTAAAACCATAGGCAAAGTTGAGTAAAGCGGCGAGCAATCGGGTGTCTTTTTCATCTTTATCGTAGGAAGCGACAAAGCTTTTATCGATTTTCAGCACGCTGATCGGAAACAGTTTAATGTGTTCTAATGACGAAAAACCCGTCCCGAAATCATCGAGGGCAAAACGCACCCCTAATCCGGCGATTCTATCGAGCACTTTGGCATGTGCATGGGGATCTTCAATAAGGCAATTCTCTGTAATTTCAAGCTCTAATGCTCCAGCAGGCAAGCCTGTCTTAGTCAATATATGCACTATTTTATCGAACAGGTTCTCATTGCCTATTTGAGAGGCGGAGAGGTTAACTGCAATAGTAAATTCTTGGCCTAAAGGCTGTAACTGGGATAACCAAATCTGAGCTTGGGTGCAGGCTTGTTCAAGCACCCAATCATCAATGTCATCCATTAAGCCAATTTCGTCAGCAATAGGTAAAAATTGATCGGGGGCGATAATGCCATCCACTGGATGCTGCCATCGGATAAGGGCTTCCATCCCCACCAACTGATGGGTTTTCGCATTAACCTGTGCCTGATAATGGACCTTAAACTCATGTCTTTTTAAGGCCATACGCAAACTTGACTCGATATGATTACGGTAGCGCACCTCTTTATCTAAGGCTTCCGAATAAAACTGTATCTGATTTCGGCCCATCTTTTTAGCGCGATACATGGCGATATCGGCGCATTTCATCAATTCAGAACTATTCGAAGCCGCTTCATTATAAAAAGCCACACCGATACTGGCACCAATAAGCACGTCGTTATCACCGAGACAAAACACGTCCTCAAAGACTTTTAGCAGTCGATTGGCCACTATCATGGGGAAATATTTATAATCGTTATCCGTCACCAGTACGACAAATTCGTCCCCGCCTAAGCGGGCAATAATATCGCCATCGCGCAGCACTTCACTTAATCTGGCCGCCACTTGAACTAACAGCACATCACCAGTTTGGTGGCCTAAAGTGTCATTGATCGCTTTAAAATCATCGAGATCGAGTAAGATAACGGCTAAATAATCGTGGCAACGTTTCGCCCTTGCGATCGCTCGATTCAGACACAGTTCAAAGCCATAACGATTAACCAACTTAGTGAGCGAGTCGTGCTCGGCCAGCTCTTTGAGTTTTTGATGGCTATTACGTAACGCCAATGCCATTGAAGATCTTTGTTTTGCGTAGCGAATCGCACGGGTTAGTATCCGCGAATTAACCTCATCCTTGAGCAGAAAATCCTGCGCACCTAATTCAATACAGCGCTGGGCCAGTTTCTCATCTTCATAGCGACTCAGCATCACGACCACAGTCTGGTCTTGCGTCATGGCATTGAGCTTAATCAACACTTCTAACCCATTGGCATCGGGCAATAAATAATCCAATAGAATGCCATCGAAATGGCGTTCTAAAGCAAGATTTAACCCATCAAATGCACAATTTGCTTCGATCACATTAAACGTCAATTTCGACTGTCTAAGTGCTCGGATAATTGCCGTTCTATCGACTTCATCATCATCGATCAGTAGTAAATCCATATACTCACCTTATGCGGATGGGAGCTCGACTATTCGCCAGTAACCTTCAAGCATGTTAAAAATATTGTTAAAACCGTCTTTTATGTCAGTTTTAACCATGTAGCCAGCCACATGATGGCTATAGGCTTTCATTCTATCTTCATCGGTACTCGACGTCGTGAGCATAAAAACGACAGATGATGAAAGTGAAGGATCTGAACGTATCCGCTCAAGAAACTCAAAGCCATTCATTCTTGGCATATTAAGGTCGAGTAAAATTAGATACGGGCCTTTAATTGTGTCTAAGCTGGTGAGAATTGCGAGTGCCTCAATGCCATCCCGTGCGCGCACTAAAGGATTGAGTAACCTAAGCTGTCTCATCGCCCGCTGCACGGCCATGTAATCCACATCATCGTCATCAACTAATAAAATGGTGACCTGTTGATATTGATCTGCTGCTCTCATAGAAGCTCCTTTTTCACTATTGTCTTAGGCCAAGTAAAGTAAAAACAACAGCCTCTGCCCTGCGATTTGAGTTGAATATTCCCACCTAAACTTTCAACTGTTTTCTTCACAAGTGATAACCCTAAACCACTGCCCTCGACTTCATCCCTAGGTTTAAGTGTTTGAAACATTTCGAAGACTTTATTCTGATAGGCACTTGAGATACCAGGGCCATCGTCTATCACACTGAATAGATAATGTTTATCCGCGGCCTCACATAAAACGGTAATGACACCTGTGCCTAAGTCATGGTGTTTAATGGCATTGCTGATTAAATTTCGTATCACCAATTCCAACAGTGCGCGTACAGTATGGAAATTTGGAAACTCCCCTTTTAGAACTAATTCAAACCCCTGTGGCGGCGCGACGAGCGCAAACATGTCTTCAGCCAGTTGCCGACTGTTGACCTCTGTGGTTTCAGTATCGACACGGCCAATACGGGAAAACATCAATAGCCCATCGAGCAATAACACCATGCGATGAATACGACTTTGGATCAGCCCGAGATATTTCTGCACATTTTCATTGGTGTTATCGGATAAATCCTCTGCTAACCAAGAAGTTAACTGCTCGATACCCCGTAGTGGGGATTTCAAATCATGGGAGGCGATATAGGCAAAGCGGTCGAGTTCTTGATTGATGCGCTCAAGCTCTTGCATGTGTTCTGCACGCTGAACTTCAATGCGCTTACGTTCAGACACATTGTTAATCGTCGCGAGAATGAAAATGCCATTACTGAAATGAATAGGCGTCAGCCCCACCTCTATCGCGAGTCGACTACCATCTTTACAACAGCCAAATAAGTCATCCCGCATCGACATATTTTTCGCAATCGGCTGCACTAAATAATGATTCATGTGCTGCTGATGCGCATCTCTCAGCACGTCTGGCAATAACATATTGATAGAGCGGCCGAGTAACTCGTCTCTGGCATAACCAAATAAACGTTCCGCATGGGTGTTTACCAATGTAATAATTCCAGCCTTATCCACCATAAACAGTGCGCTTGGAGAGGCTTCAATGACGAGTCTAAAGCGTTTTTCATTCGCGATGAGCTCGGAGGTAAGTAATGACTCTTTATATCGATTGCGCGCCATGATTAGCACTGAATAAAACAGCGCCAAAATAAAAGCGCTACCGATAAATTGTAGCCAGATACCCTGGGTTTCTTCTGATCTTGAAATAAAACGCGATTGTGACGAAATGTCTAAGCGCCACTGCCTACCGCCAATCAAGTCGGTCTGTGACTGATAAAACACATCTTTTTGATTTGGAAGTACTTTACTACTAGTAAACATTAAACTGTCGGCATTTGCCTGCGGGCTTTCATAAATAGCAAGTTTCAAACCAGAGAATCGATCTCCCATAATCCCTTGCATGAGGTCGTCCATCCTAAACGCCGCATACACGAGTCCAATCGCCTGTTGTTTCCGTTCAGCCTCCGTTGCCACCGTTCCTTGATAAATGGGTAAATACATCAAGAAACCCGCTTGAGCATCTTCGGGCGTATCTTGAACTAAGGCCACCTTGCCTGAGATAGTTGGCTGGCCAGTGCTAATGGCGTGATCTATGGCTTTACGCCGATTAGCCTCGGAACACATGTCATAACCAAAGGCTCTTTGATTGCGCCAATCAAAAGGCTCTAAATACAAGATTACGCAATACTGATCACGAACTCCTTCAGGGTAAATTTTATAGTCTTTAAAGCCTTCGGCTTGAACGTGTTGGACATGGTTATCTAATGTGTCAGGTTTAAGTAACTGAGCATAGCCAAAGCCTTGAAAACCTGGGTAATACTCAGATAAATGCGCATTGACAACATAGGTTTGCCACTCCTTTCGGGTCACATCATTTGAAGATAATAACAAGCCAACACCACCGCGTAAGACTTGCTCATAGGCAAGCATTCTGCGATTCACCGCTTCGGTTAACTCTTGCACACTGTTTTCGAAACGCTCTTCACCCCTATCCCTAAGATATTGCTCCAGTACATACCAGGAAATGCCCATGAAAAGTAAAGCAGCGATAATCATCAGCCAGCTAGAGCTCAGCACGCTAAAATAGATATTATTTGATGGGCTATGCAGTTTAGAAAACTCATCCTTGTCCATTTGAGCCAATTCCCTAGCAAACTATCAGCAATAAACCTAGTTACAAGTGTTGTTGTAAATATGTCTAAATTCAAGTTTATCCTACTATTTAACTCGGAATTAACCCGAATATATCGATGACACTGTTGTGCTCTCAATCACAAAATAAGCAAGAACTGAATTAATCAAATATCCAATTGTAGCCTCAGGCTTAAGCCAAACAGCGGCAAGCTGAATCATCCGGCACACGGGAAGAATTTTTCACCCTGACTCACAAAATTATTTGCTTTTCTACCCTACTCTTTTTAGTTAGAAAGTCGTTAGGAACAACAAGAGGAATTCGTTATGGCTCATATTACTGAAGTCGTGCCCAACGATACTGAACTTGAGGCAATGACCACACCGAAAAACAGCAAAGCTGCCGAGGCAATGCAACATAGACGTGAAGTCAAAAAGCGTTTAGAAGACTACCTCGAACGGGCGGAGTTAAAGCGTGCATTAGGAGATGACGATTTTTTCTAGCCTATTTGATCTCAGTATCTAGTGGGCAAAATTAGGGTGATGCTGCGTTAAATAGCAGATTATTCATCTAGGACTCTCACAGTTCGTGTCCACTCAGACCTAATATCTCACCCAGCTCTCAGTGCTGGGTGTGACCTTGTTTAGCCCTCTTAATCACCACCTTCAAAGCTACATCATCCTTGTCACTTTTTACCGCTTTTATAGGCTTGCGTTTTAATCAGCAACCATTCGGCCTTAGCACCTAAATAAACGTAAGCACCTAATCCTACGAGTAAACCAACTACGGCTAACATCATCCAAATCGCGGGTTCAATATATTGTTTCTCGCCGAGTGACGCCTTGAACATAGTCAATAACGCCTCAATGGAAATGGCAATAAGGATGGTAGACACAAACCGTGTAATGGTTCGCCGCGTTGAGCTGTGGCGAAAGATATCCTTATGCATTAGCACTTCTTCTTCGAGAATAGTTTTTCCGAGATCAAAAATCGCTAAAGCTAACGTCATAAAAATAATGATCCCAAAAGGTTGCAGCGGATCTTGGCCAATTCGCTCGACCGTAAAGAGTCCGTAAATATCCCGCAATGCGGTCCAGAGCAATACAGTAACCAGCACAAACAACCCTGCCACTATCACGCCATAAACCGCTTTAAATGCTGGCGTTACGCGCCGCCGTGCACTGTCGCCCATCATAAATTCAATCAAACGGGTCAAGTCCACATCCACCACTAAATAACCCAGTTTTTGCTCCTGTTGATAAATCGCTAAAGAGGCGGAGAGGCATAAATTACCACTGGCATTGGATAAATAGGGACGTGTAATGTTGACGCCATCGGACTCATCACGATTAATGAAATAGGGTCGTTGGCTGCGATCACGATTGCCACCTAACGGAATTAACTCAATTTGGTGGTCTACTACAGCGATATTCTGACTTATCTGCAAGCCTTGGCTATCGAGTAAATACATCAGCTCGACAAAGGGATAGCTCTTCGCGATTCCTTTCATCGCTTTGACATCGACCTTAGGTTGTTTAAATAACTCGGCATCGGCAATCCCAGTTAAAATGGACTCCATCAGTTCATGCACTGTGGCTTCGTATTCGTGATACCGCTCGATCACACTCAAATAACTCATCGCTGCCATGTTTTGCTCCAATCAACCGATTTCTAAGTCCAAAACAAAGCAGCTTTAATGCCATATCAATAAAACAATATGAAACAGATAGTTATTAATTTATATCCAATGCACACAGCGCTAAAATAGTCACAGGTGCACCAAAATGATTCACAAAACCGATAACAGTTAATTTATGTAATCGGTATATTTCCTCAGCTAGTCTGCGAATCAATATGAATAAATGAGGTTTAAGGCTATGATTAGCCACATCTCTCTCGCTGAAATTACCTGCAGGATATACGGGAATGTCTGAGTCGTTAGCCCAATATCAACAAGATCTACGCCGTTTTTCCGATGAATTAATTCGCATCCAAACGCCAATAAAAATCTTAGATGCCATCAAATGGCCGCGGGAAATGGAGGAGCGTTTTCTCTCAAATAAGGGCACTGTACTACCGGCTATCAAGCAAGAGTTCTATCAAAACATTGCCTTACCTTTTGACCCAGTCAAAACCCAAGCAGAACTCGCCTCCCTCAAACAGGATATCCATAGACGTTTAGGTAAACGGGATAAACTCGGCAAGATATTAGTAGCCAACGTCGATCAATATCGCCTTGTAGTTGATATGTTAGGAAATAGAGGTACGCCAACCTTTGGTAAATTAAGCCAAGAATTATACGGTAGTGCTAGCCATAAACTGCATGGCGATCGCCATACGCTGCGCCAGTTAGGCGATAAGCTCAGCTACATTTTCTCGCTGCCTGCGGCGAGACACATGAATAAACATCATCCTAAAATTATTAGCGCACCCGAAGCGGTCCACGTGCTTAGTCAACGTTTAGAAAAGTACTTCCATAGCGATGATATGCGCGTGCGCCTCAGTGACGGTATCGTTTCTGACGCTGCTGTGGGTGGCGATACCGTTAAGCTCAATAGCAGAGCCATGTTTAGCGAATCCGATCTCAATGTATACGAAGTTCACGAAGGTTGGGTACATGTCGGCACTACGCTTAATGGCCGAGCCCAACCCCACGCCACTTGGCTCAGTGTCGGTTCGCCGCGGGTAGCCGCGACTCAAGAGGGTTTAGCTGTTTTACTGGAAATGCTAACCCTCAGTTCAAATCCAGGGCGAGCTCGACGCATCAGCGACCGTGTCGCCGCGGTCGACATGGCGGAAAATGGCGCCGACTTTATTGAAGTATTCAATTATTTCAGAGGATTAAACCTGAGCGCGACCGACAGTTACCGCGTCACCCAAAGGGTTTTCCGTGGAGGTATGGTGGAAGGCGGCAGCTTCTTCACTAAGGATATTTCCTATGTGCGCGGTTATGTGGAAAACATTAACTTTATCCGCAGCGCTATCACCTCGGGCCTTCCCGAACTTATCCCTATGTTGTTCCTCGGTAAATTGGCGATCGAAGATATCCCAGTGTTATACCAAGCTTGCCAAGAGGGCATACTGACGACACCGAAATATTTACCGCCCATGTTCGATAACTTTAGCGGTCTTTATGCTTGGTTTGGCTTCGCCTCAGGCTTAGCAGGAATCGATTTGAAAGGCGTACAACGTCACTTCACACGCCTGTTTAAAGATGTACCTAACGTCGCTCCAGCCTTTGAGTTACTCGATGATACTGAGTTCGACAACAACTCAGATTAATACGGCAATATTATTGATTTAAATAAAAAAGCTCACAATCATGTGAGCTTCTTTTATTCTAACGTGACTCAACTTTATTCATCAGATTAAGATTGGGCTTTTGCTGCTTCATCGGCACGCTTTTTAATGAAGTATTCCCGTGTTAACCCAAAGACCACAGGGCTTAACAGTGCCAAGGCGATTAAGTTAGGAATGGCCATCATGGCGTTTAAGGTATCAGCCAATAACCAAATAAAATCTAACGAGCTAACGGCGCCTAGTGGCACGGCTATGGTCCATAGCAACCTAAAAGGTTTTACCGCTTTAATACCAAAGAGATACTGCACACATTTTTCGCTGTAGAAACTCCAGCCAATAATGGTGGTGAAGGCAAAGATAGACAAGGCGATAGCCACGATATAATTACCCAGAGGCAAGGCATGGGAGAAAGCGTATGACGTCAGCGCGGCGCCATTTTCACCCGAGGTCCAAGAACCAGAAACCACAATCGCCAAACCTGTAATCGAACAAACCACGATAGTATCGATAAAAGTGCCGAGCATAGCCACCAGCCCCTGCGCCACGGGATTATTGGTTTGTGCCGCAGCATGGGCTATCGGCGCACTACCTAAACCCGCTTCGTTGGAGAATACGCCGCGCGCCACACCAAAACGAATCGCCGCCCACACAGCTGCGCCCGCAAAACCACCTTGGGCTGCCACTGGATTAAAAGCGCTGTGAATAATTAGGGCGAATGCAGCTGGTACGTCTTGAATATGCACCACCAACACACCTAGGCCAGCAGTGATATAAAAAATCGTCATAAATGGCACTAACTTACCGGCAACTTCAGCGATACGCTTAATACCCCCCATCAATACCGCGCCGACCAGCAGCATCATCACCACGCCAGACACCCAAGCCGGAACGCCGAAGTTACTGCTTAATGCTGCGGCGACTGAGTTGGCTTGTACCGTGTTGCCAATACCAAAGCCAGCGAGTGATCCAAAAATCGCAAATAGAGTGCCCAACCAAGCCCACTTTTTGCCAAGACCATTTTTAATGTAATACATAGGGCCACCGACATGGTTACCCTGATCGTCTACTTCGCGAAATTTAACCGCCAGCACAGCCTCAGAATACTTAGTCGCCATGCCAACTAATGCGGTGCACCACATCCAGAATAACGCGCCTGGGCCACCGACAAAAATTGCCGTCGCCACACCTGCAATATTACCCGTACCAATGGTGGCTGAAAGGGAAGTCATCAACGCATTAAACGGACTCACATCCCCTTTCACATTTTTATCTTTATCGGGAATACGGCCAGACCAGAGTAACTTAAAGCCTGTGCCTAACTTCAGAATGGGCATTAATCTCAGCCCGAGGGAAAGAAACAAACCAACGCCTAAGATCATCACCAACATAGGTGTGCCCCAGACAAAGCCATTAATCAGGCCAACAAACTCCGTAATCGCTTCCATTCAAACCTCGTGATTGCTTGTTATTGTTATAGTTTGACTGACGCCGTCGGATTAGGACTTGGCCTAACGAACACGACATATCAAGGAGCCAATCTAACAGTTGCACCTCAGATTACAACGAATAGTTAACAATTGGAAATCTAAATCATCTGCGAATTTATCTGAAATGGATTGGCACGCAGAGTCGTTGCCGAGCGGTGAGATATTGATTTGTAACATAAATAAAAAATCCCCGCATTGAGTATGCAGGGAGTATCTCGAGCAATACGCCGCTATGTAGGATAATTAACTTAAGCTGGTTTCCACACTAACTGTGGCAGCGCGGTTAAATCTAACCTGTCGCCATGGGTCGCAATCGCGGTGGCCTGAGGTTTAGTCTTAGGATCTTGATTAACCACATCGACCAATCCATGCTGCGCATCGGGTTCTCCGTGGACTAAAATCAGCGGCGGTTGACCTTCAAAGTGGCGATACCAACGCAATAACTCAGCTTGATCCGCATGGGCAGAAAGCCCGCCAACTGTGTGTAATTTTGCCGCGACTTTAATGCTGTTTCCGTGGATAGTCAGCTCCTCAACACCGTCGACCAAGGCACGTCCCGGTGTGCCGAGTGCTTGATAACCACAGATAATCACATCGCATTCAGGACGCCATAAATTGTGCTCTAAGTGGCTACGAATACGGCCACCGTTACACATGCCGCTCCCCGCGATAATGATCAATCCCTTATGCACTTCGTTCAGCGCCATCGACTCTTCGGTCGTCTGGATAAACTCGACATTCGACAGCAGCGGATGCTGCCCAGGATGTTGGCGGGTAAAGCGTTTAAAGTCCTCATCCATCAGCGGATAATTATTGACGTAGACGCGAGTCGCCTCAATCGCCATGGGGCTATCTAGGCAGATTTTCCAGCGACCGAGATCCCATTCTTTAGCATATAAATGAAAGAGATATAATAATTCCTGCGCCCGTCCAACCGAGAAAGCTGGCAGCAATATATTGCCTTGGCTCTCGTTGACTGTCTTAGCAAAAATGTCTTTCAACTCGGCTAAGGTTTCAGTCCAACTGCGGTGAAAACGGTTGCCGTAGGTGCTTTCCATTAACACTAAATCCGCCGTATCCACTAAGGTCGGATTGCGTAAAATCGGCATACCCGCCCGGCCAAGATCGCCACTGAAGACGACTTTCTTCTGGGACTTGCCCTCGCCTAAACACAGCTCGACTAAGGCCGAACCTAAAATATGTCCCGCATCTGAGAGGCAAATATCCACATGGGGAATGACCCGAGTTACTTGGCCGTATTCCAGCTGCACAAATTGGGTGATGGCCTGTTCAGCATCTTCGACGGTGAATAGCGGTTCTAAGGGTTCAAGATCATGTTTAGCGCGCTTTTTATTGACCCTTTCGGTGTCGCGGTTCTGCAGCATGGCCGCATCTTTGAGCATGATGGCGCACAGTTCTGCCGTGGCTTTATGGGTGTAGATTGGCCCATCAAAACCCGCTTTGACTAAGAGTGGTAAACGCCCTGAATGGTCGATATGGGCATGGCTGAGCACAACAGCGGAAATAGACTCAGGGTCGAAGGCGAAGGGATCATGATTACGCAGTTCATCCGCTTTACCACCTTGGATCAAACCACAATCGAGTAATAAGTGTTCATGATCGACCGAGAGTAAATGGCACGAGCCGGTCACTTCCTCTGTCGCCCCTAAAAACTGCAGTGTCATTCGCATGGTGTCCCTCCAACGTTTTTACCTTGTATAAAGCTAGACTATGCCCTTATTCCTCAAAGAAAAAGGATTAATTGGTCGCATGCTAGCAATGTCAACTTTCGCAGTAACACTCAAGCATCAATAACCTAATAAAGGGTATAACTGGCCTTGGCGCACGGTTTTATCGGCATGGATTAGGGTGTCATCACGCTGCCATTGTTCGAGCAATATCTGCAATGGCGCTTTGACCTCAGCGGCCGTCATACCAGCGCGAATACTCGGGTTATAGAGCAGTTTGAGCAGAATGAAATCGAGCCCTGTAAGTAAATCCTGCGGGGTTTTATCGTTAAAAATGGAGGGGAATACTTTTTCAGAATCATTGGGCAGCCCGAGCACTTGAGTAATTTCCTCAACTACGCAAGCCACTAACTTACCGTGCATTTGCGCCTGATCGACGGGAATGATCACCCATGCGCGTTCAATTTCACTCTTAGCATTAAGGGCAAACTTGGCCATACACACTGAGCCATGGACATTCTTCGCCGAACTTGGCCCCATTAAGCGGGTAACCTCGCTCTCCCATTGGGATTGACGGGTAAACACTAAGTGCAGATTTGCATCCAAGAGCGTATCCACCAGCTGAATATCATGACCCGTAATCTCGGCTAAGTGCGCTAAGTGCATCCGTACTAATTGAGTGTGCAGCGCCCTGTCGCCCACTTGATGTTCGACAAACACTCGTACCGGAATGCGCCACTTACGCACCCTATGTTTCGCCACGTCATACTCATTTTTAAGGGCGATTTCACTAAAAGCTTGGGTGATGTAAGTTAAGTTTTTCCAATCCGCTACGGGTGTTAATGCCGGAATTAACGCGGGCTGCGTTTGAGCGGCGTAAAGAGGTAAGGCTAACAAACTCAAGCACAAGCCTAAACTCATACACAGGCTGCGCCAAAAACGCCGCAGACACGCACCTTTAGAGTTATGTTTTGATGTCTTAGGCCGCTTTTGCATTAGCACTTATTCCACAGCTTGCCGAGGTAACTTAATCGAAATCATAGCAGTGATGCCGATAAAAGCGGTCGAAATCCACAAACAGGCAGCTAAACCATAGGCTTGATACACTAAGCCAGACAGCACAGTGCCGACTAAACGCCCCATAGCATTGGCCATATAGTAGAAACCCACATCTAGCGACACCGCATCTTCACTGGCGTAACTCACAATCAAGTAACTGTGCAGCGATGAGTTCACCGCAAACAGGGCGCCAAACAACATGAGACCCAGTAGCAGACTTGCTTCAGGATAAAAACTGAACTGTATCGCGCTGGCAATCAGCGCGGGCACAAAGGCCAACATACTGGCCCAAATTAACGCGCTGCGACCATCGGGGGCTGTATCAGTTAACTGACTTTGGGCTTGGCGATTACCCGTGATCTTAGGTGCTAAGGTTTGCACTATGCCGTAACCGATAACCCACACAGCTAAAAAGCCGCCCACTGCCCAATGATCCCAGCCTAATTGGCTGGCCAAATACACGGGTAGCGCCACCACAAACCACACATCTCTGGCAGCAAACAGGAATAATCGCGCCGCCGAGAGAATGTTTACGCTGCGACTCTTAGAGAAAATCTCCGTAAATTTAGGCTTATTCTTGGCTTTACCTAAATCCTTTTTCAGCTTCACTAAACTGAGTAACCAGACGAGTCCAAGCATGAGCGCCATAGCGGCGATCGCCAGCTCAAACCCGAGCAAGGCAAGCAAGGCGCCGCCGAGGAAAAACCCCGCACCCTTGAGGGCATTTTTAGACCCCGTTAATAGGGCAACCCAGTGGTAAAGTTTGCCCTGCTCGCCTTTTGGCACCAGTAGTTTTATCGCGCTTTTGGCACTCATCTTATTGAGATCTTTAGCGATCCCAGATAAAGCTTGCGCCGCCATCACCCAAGGCACGCCAGCAAGCCACAAAGGTAAACTCGCCGCCGGCACTAACAACATGACTAAGGCAAACACTTGCATGCCAAGGCCCAAGTTCATGGTGCGATTTAACCCTAAACGCGCCCCTAGCCAGCCGCCAATCAGATTGGTCACTACGCCAAAAATCTCGTAGAACAAAAACAGCATAGCGATCGCCAGCGGACTGTAGCCAAGATCGTGAAAATGCAGCACCACTAACATCCGCAGTGCGCCGTCGGTTAAGGTAAAACTCCAATAATTGAAGGTGATCAGCAAATATTGCCGCACGGCAGCGGACAATTGCAGCAGTAGTTCAAATGGCTTGGTGGCAAA
Organism: Shewanella scandinavica; assembly: GCF_031932065.1. Classification (NCBI taxonomy): domain Bacteria; kingdom Pseudomonadati; phylum Pseudomonadota; class Gammaproteobacteria; order Alteromonadales; family Shewanellaceae; genus Shewanella; species Shewanella scandinavica. Next base: position 63,778 of record NZ_JAUOES010000004.1, on the reverse strand, counting down.
CAATTGAGCTCTCCTAGCGCGGCAAATCAAGCTGGCCGACTAAACGGGCAAGTTCAGCGGTGCGATTGGCGTAGCCCCATTCATTGTCGTACCACACATAGAGTTTAAGTTGAGTGCCATTAATCACCATGGTCGAGAGCGCATCTATGATGCTTGAGCGCGGATCTGTCTTGTAATCCACCGACACCAGCGGCCGCTCTTCATAACCTAAAATGCCCTTAAGCTCACCTTCGGCGGCGGTTTTAAGTAGCGCATTCACTTCTGCTTCGGTAACGGCGCGCTCAAGCTCGAACACACAATCGGTCAGCGAAGCATTAGCCAGTGGCACCCGCACGGCGTGACCATTAAGCTTGCCCTTAAGCTCAGGGAAAATATGGGTAATCGCAGTCGCGCTGCCCGTAGTCGTTGGGATTAAACTCAAACCACAGGCGCGGGCACGGCGTAAATCCTTATGCGGCGCATCAAGAATAGTTTGAGTGTTAGTAATATCGTGGATCGTAGTCATAGATCCGTGCTTGATGCCGATCTGCTCGTGGATCACTTTCACCACAGGCGCAAGGCAGTTAGTGGTGCAAGATGCGGCGGTCACTATGGGATGAATGGCAGGATCGTATAACTGATGATTAACCCCGATCACTACGTTTAGCACGCCTTCTTCTTTCACGGGAGCGGTGACAACCACCCGCTTAACACCTTGATCTAAATAAGCTTGCAGTAATGCTTTGGTTTTCATTACGCCGGAGGCTTCAATCACCACATCACAACCGGACCAATCGGTATCGGCGATGGCTTTATTGCGAGTGGTGCGAATGATTTTATCTTGGATCTGGATCTCATCGGCATTCGCCGTCACGGGATAACGCCAGCGACCATGGACAGAATCAAACTCGAGTAAATGTGCCAATGTATGGGCGTCGCCAGCGGGATCGTTGATCTGCACAAACTCCACCTCATCCCAGTCCCATGCCGCGCGCAGTGCTAAACGCCCCATACGGCCGAAGCCATTAATGCCGATTTTGATTGCCATGATGATATTCCAATATGTTGATTTTAAATTTATATTGTTAATTTTTAATATGTTATAAATAAGACGGACTTTTTACTTAAGTGATAACATCGCCATTGCCAACCCTAGTGGATGACAATGGCGCATCTTGTTAACGACGATTATTGCTAGGCCAAAAGCAAGTCTTGCTCAACGATAATGGCGGCTAATTTACTCCCTTAGCCATCCTTCAACTTCATCTCGGGTCGGTACTGAGCCGCTGTGGATTAACTCACCATCGATCACGACCGCAGGCGTTTTCATCACTTTAAATTTCAACAGGGTTTGAGGATCTGTGTCCTTTTTCACAATCGCATCCACGCCCATTTCTTCTGATATGTCCGCAATCATCTCGGCAGTTTTACTACATTTAGCGCAACCACTACCTAATACTTTGACTTGTTTCATGTTATTTCCTTAAAGATACGGTGCTGCAAAATTAAAAATCCAACCTACTAACGTAAATGCCGTCAATAGCACAACCAACAGCAGCGCCAACAGGCGCCACTGCATCACTTGTTTCAGTAAAATAAATTCGGGGAAACTGGCAGCCACTGTGCTCATACAAAACGCTAGCGTAGTGCCAATTGGCAGACCGTTCGCCAGCAAACTTTCCATCACAGGAATGATGCCCGTCGCGTTCGAATATAGAGGAATACCGACTAACACTGCCGCAGGCACAGACCACCATTGACCTTGGCCTAAATGGGTTTCAACCCAACCCTCAGGCACAAAACCGTGCAAGGCAGCGCCAAGACCCACGCCGATAATGACCCACTTCCAGACTCGGCCAAAAATCTCAACCGCCTCAGCTTTGGCAAATTGATGCCGTTCAGAAAAAGATAAGACCCGCGCAGCGGTAGAAACGGTATCAGATACCGCCATCTGGCGTCCACGAACGAGGGCTTCGGCGGCGAAGGACTGCAACCAACGCTCGGCCTTAATCGCATCGAGTAATAATCCACCGAGCATACCCACTGTCATGCCCACAGCCACATATAGCAAGGTAAATTTCCAGCCGAGTAAACTCATGAGCAGCAGGACGGCGACTTCATTGATCAAAGGTGAAGTGATCAAAAAGGCCATAGTGATCCCAAGGGGGATCCCCGCCGAGGTAAAACCTAAAAAGACAGGGATACTCGAGCAAGAACAAAAAGGCGTAATGGCGCCAAAAATCGACCCCAGTAAGTAACCTACTCCCTTATTCTTACCCGCTAAATAATCTCGAACTCGCTCAACATCTAAGGAAGCCCGCAGCAAGGCGATGAAATAAATCATCACCACCAGCAATACGAAAATTTTACTGACATCTTCAACAAAAAAATGCACAGCTCCGCCCAAGGCCGAACCCGCCTCTAGGCCAAATACGCCATACACTAGCCAAGTCGAAAAATCAGTAAATATTTGGAACATATTGATCCTTAATGAAATATCGACTTACATCATGCTATTACTTAAGATTAAAACCAGTGCCGCGTACGATTAGCAAAATACACCAGCGACAACATCACAGGCACTTCAACCAACACCCCAACCACAGTCGCTAAGGCAGCTCCAGAGTGCAGACCAAATAATGAAATGGCTACGGCGACCGCCAGCTCAAAAAAGTTTGAAGAACCTATCATGCTCGCAGGTGCGGCACAGCACTCGCATCATGGCGAGCCTCTAGTCGCTTGCGAGTCGCGACACCCGCAATCAAAGGCAATAACACATAAAGTACAACGGAAAGTAGTAGGGTTTCCCACGGCACTTGGATATCACGCACACCTAACAATAATGCAGAGAGTGGCGCGAATAGAAACACCATAATGATATCGTTTACAGAGACTTGCACTAACGTGTAATTAGGATCACCTTTAGTCAATTGGCTCCACACAAACACCATAGCAGTACAAGGAGCTACTCCAAGCAGTATCATTCCCGCGATATATTCACTGGCAGTTTGAGGGTCAACTAAATCGACAAATACTAACTTGAAAAATAACCAGCCTAACAATGCCATAGTAAAAGGTTTGACTAACCAGTTGATGATGAGTGTTACCACCAGTCCTTTCGGTGCCTTACCGACATTTTTCACTGCGGAAAAATCAATTTGCACCATCATGGGATAAATCATGATCCAGATAAACAGGGCTATCACTAAGTTAACATGAGCAAATTCTAGCGCAGCAACGGCCGCAAATACGCTAGGTGCAACATTCCCTAATACAACTCCAGCAAGAATACTCAGCCCTACCCAAACACTTAAATAACGCTCAAAAATTCCCATAACTGCCTCAAATAACTCTTATCCTAATAGAAAATATCACACACCTATTTTCAACTTAGCAGCAAGCCTTAAGGCGATCGGGTCGACCGCCCATCTGACAAAGATTACGCACGTTCTCCTGCAAAAAGCTGTCGTTATCATCACAGGTTTGGCCAAGCACCTGCTGGCACCAAGGCGCGATCTCAGCATTGATCCGATAAAACACCCATTGACCTTGGCGTCTATCGACCAACAACCCAGCCTTTTTCAACTGAGCCAAGTGGCGCGAGACCTTAGGCTGACTCTCAGACAGCGCAGCCATCAGCTCACACACACATAATTCACCTTCACGCTGGATTAGCAGTAGGCATTTAAGCCGAGTCTCATCGGCAAGTGCCTTAAAAAATGCGACAGGTTGCATCGAGTGCTCCCAAAATGATCAGATTACATATGGAATAAAGCATATATGAAAAAACATATATGTTAAGTGATTTTTTGCAGTATTTAGATGGAGAGGACCGATTGAGCAGATCTTGAAGTGAAACTTTGTAGCCTGATAAAAAATTGGAGATATCACTTATAGTGCTTGGAGCAACAGCACTCTTATCTCAATCCCCCCTCCTTTTTAGCCCCACTGTTTCGCTAGCCCTTATTTTGCCGTCCATTGGTTGGCTAGGTTTTTTCCTTAACCTTTCCATTAACCTTGAGATAGCCAGCACAGTGGCATGAATTGGCTCAACATTCTGAGCAATCCATAATAGACATGTGATGCTGGCTTAAGGGAACCCTAACGAATATATCTTCCTCCACTGAGGCCATTCGAATTAACTGTGAGTTTAAGTCAACTTTAGACCGAGTTAAAAACTGGACTAAAACCTATCACCTCAGGGGGGAAGAAATCAGCTTCAAGCGTTAGTTGATAATATCGCACCAAAGGTTATAAGACCCACACCACAGGCCTGATTAATCCTATGACCAAAACGTTTCAATACTCGAGTGGCTTTGGCTGATGTCACTAAATATGCAACGATGCAGAACCAGATCCCGTGTAACACTGCGATATAAACACCATAGCTGATGACGAATCCTAAGCCGTCACTATGGGATGAAATCAGCTGGCTAAATACACTTAAAAAGAAAATCATCGTTTTAGGATTCAGTACATTACATAAAAATCCTTGCATAATGTACTTTCGATTTTCTACCGGTTTAACAAGCTGAGTCCCATAATCTAAGGTGAGCTTGGCAGTCAATAAACCTGTGATCCCAAGATAGATTAAATACGCTGCTCCCACATATTTCACTAGGCTAAATAATCCGGCATTGTTGGCAATTAACTGACTGATCCCAATGATTGAATAGCTAATATGGACACAAACTCCCGCGCCAATTCCAAGGGCCGTCAACATCCCCGCTTTTCTGCCATACATGGCACTATTTTTAAAGACCAACACAAAATCGGCACCTGGGCTAACCACAATCAGCAGCCCAAATATCACAATACTCAATAACTCCATTTCCGCTCCTAAGGGTTTATTAGCAAGCGGTAATTGTATCGAGTCGCTGGTAAGTTATAATCGAAAAGAAGGCACTAAAACCGTGAGAAAAAGTCACATATGAGACATTTAAAAGCATTCTATGTATTTCACATTACGGCCGAGTCCTCGAGTTACAGCCAGGCCGCAGAGAAATTGCATATCACTCACGGCGCGGTCAGTAAGCAAATAAAACTCTTGGAAAACCACTTATCGCAAATATTGTTTTATAAGCAAGGCCGAGGGATGTGTCTCACTCAAGAAGGAGAATTGCTCAAGCGCTACACAGATATAGCCTTTAACACCTTAGATAGTGGGGTAAAGCAGCTGACTCGGGAGAGCCATCATTATCTTGAGGTCTCCTGTGAACCCACACTCACCATGCGCTGGTTAATGCCGCGGCTAGCTAGTTTTTTCCAACTAACAGGCATAGACGTTCGGTTATCGACGGCTGGCGGGCCAGTCAAACTGGCAGAATCCGGATTATCTTTAGCCATTCGGCGAGACGATTTTCATATCCCCCCTGAATACAGCAAGCACAATTTAGTTAATGAGTGGGTTGGACCGGTGTTTTCGCCTGAATATTGGCGGCAAATTCAGCAAAACTGGGACGATATTGTCCTGCTGCATAGCGACTCTCGGCCCTCTGCATGGTCGGATTGGTCACAGCGTTCGGGGCACAACTTCTCAACCAACAAGTCGAAATCCTTCGAACATTTCTATTTCTGCCTGCAGGCAGCGGTTGATGGACTCGGAGGCGCCATAGGCTCGTATCCCCTGATTGTTGACGACCTAACAAGCGGCAGGCTCATCGCGCCATTTGGCTTTATCCCATCAGGGCATCATTATGTGTTGTTGAGTCATACGGAAAGGCTTGGCAACAATGAATTGGCGTTCTTCAACTGGTTAGAAGAGGCCCTCTCCTTATGCCAACCCGAAACCACCTAAGCCACGAAGCCCGAATAAAATGAGCTTACAATTCCGAGTGGAAGCTTAACGACTCATCACTCACGCATGACACAATCAGAGTCCGCGCTGCCATTCTTGCCTTAAGGGAATGCTTCGCGGCGCATTGATGGCGAGTGCAACCTGTGCCAGCAATTTGGCCTTGTCCTTACCTAATACTCCTTTTAGCACAAGGTAATTAGAGGCATGATCGGATCTAAATATCGTTTGCTCTAATTCCAAATGATCCAATAAGGTGTGCATTTCTTGGAACAAGCCCATTTGATCCGGCAACTGAAATTGCCCGCCAAATACCGCGTCCATTCGCTCCGTGCCTAGCGGTAAAGTGACTACCAATGTGGATAAATAATCGGGCTGGGCGGCATTCATTAACTTGGCCGAATTAACCGCATGTTGATGGGATAGCGCGACACCGCCTAAACCATTAAGGATCATCACAGATGACTTCATCCCCGCCGCGCGGATTTTAAGCAGTGCCGCTAAGGATGATTCGAAGGTTTCGCCCTTTTGGATTTTGGCGAGCACTTCGTCATCACCACTTTCGCAACCCACATAGAGTAAAGACAACCCGAGTTCGCGCAGACGTGCGAGTTGCTCTGGGGTTTTATTATTCAGATTGCGCGGCAAACAATAACTGCTGATGCGAGTCACCTGCGGCAAGTGGCGGCTGATCAGCTCACAAATCGCTTCGAGGCGCGCAAAGGGCAAACTCATGGCATCGCCATCGGCCAAAAATACCCGAGAAACGGGGGCGCCAGACTGAGCAACGGCCAGAATATCCTGCTCAACCTTGTCGAGCTTTTGTGCCCGAAAGGCTTTTTGCGGCTGAGTATACATGTCGCAAAAGCTGCACTGGTTCCAACTGCAACCATTAGTCACTTGCAGTATCAATGACTTCCATTCGGATGGCGGTCTAAATACTGGCTCGATATAGTTAATTAACACTGCAAGCTCCTAATAATTGGTCTCACGGTTAAACAATGATTTGGTGATAGGTTTCCACATGGAACGACTCAACCAATTCGGGCATCACTTGGTGGAAATAATGTTGAATGGCATCTTTAGCACAGTGCTCATCGAAGGCGGCAATATCGACAAACTTCTCTACAAACGTCACGCGGCGTGGTTCATCACGGCTCACATTGAGCTCGTAACGAATACAACCCGCTTCGCGGCGAGTATCGGGAATAAGGCTCGCGAGCGCGGCGATGAGCGCTTCAGTTTTGCCCTCTTTAGCCAGAAAACTCGCCACGCAGGCAATTTGTTGTTGATTGATTTTATAGTCCGTTGAAGTCGGCATTTCGGTTCCTTAATTGGCTTAATTTGGATGCTTACACGCATTGCTTATATTGATAGCCGCTTACGCTGGCTGATAGCGCATATCTAAATGGGGAATTCCATCTTCTAAATACATCTCAGAGCAGGCGACAAAACCGAGCTTTTGATAGAAGGCTTTAAGGTAATCTTGGGCGCCAATTTGGATCCCCGCATCGGGCCAAGTCGTCAGTGCCGATTCGATGGTATGCTGCATTAAAGGCATGGCTAGCCCTTTGCCTCGTCCCGCAGGCGATACCACCACGCGGCCAATACTCGCCTCTAGATAACTTAAGCCCGGCGGCAAAATACGCGCGTAGGCAAGCAGTTCCCCGTCTGGCGATAAGCCCATTAAATGCAGGGTTTCTGGGTGTCTATCCTTCTCATCAAGCTCAGGATAAGCGCAGGCCTGCTCGACCACAAACACATCGACTCTTAACTTCAATATGTCATATAGGGTATTGGCATTTAATTGATTAAATGTAAGATTTTGCCACTGCAAACGATTATCCCTCTGTAAATCATCGAAAAAGAGCTTTGAGTCTACCACAGCATAAAGACCATAAAAAAGCGCCTTAATCCGCGAGGACTAAGGCGCAAAGCTGTTGCGTAAACCAATAGATCTGGGGAAATCTATGGCGACAACAGGATAACGAAAAACGTTATTACTCAACCATGGCATCGTGGGCCACAGGCCCAATCGGTTTTCGGATCAACAGCACGGCGAACACAGCGATAAGTAGCAGAGCACCCATGATGTAAAACACATCGTTATAGGCCTGAATATAGGCTTGCTGACTCATGGTTTTGCCCAGCAAGGCTTTCGCCTGCGCGGCCGCGGTATAGGGATCTGAACCACCCGCCTGCAACATGCTTGCGCTTTGGGCTAAATAGTCCTGTGCCTGCGTGCTCACTGCGGGTAAGGATTCCTTAATATGGGCCAAATGCCCGCGCGCCAAAGTGTCAGTCAGGGTCGCAACCAGTGCAATACCAAAGGCGCCGCCTAAGTTACGCATCACGTTTAATACCGTCGACGCCGAAGCATTTTCATGGGGTTTTAAATGCATGGTCGCAAGCATACCAATAGGCACCAAAATAAACGGCTGACCTAAGGCCCGCACTACCTGCGAGGCGATCATCTGCGGTCCGGCATAATCTGCGGTCATCTGGCTATTCATGTAATAGCTAATGGCAAACATTAAAAAGCCAAAGGCAGCGAGATAACGACTATCGAAGCGCTCCATTAATTTTGGTACTAAAGGCAAGACTAATAGCTGCGGAAACCCCATCCACATAATCACGCCGCCAATTTCTAACGGTGTGTAATCATGGACTTGCGATAGATAAAGCGGGATCAAATAAATCGCGCCGAATAGTGCCATCCCCAGTAAAAAGTACGCAACTGTTGAGAGCACAAAATCACGCTTACCGAGCAGGCGCAAATTCACTAACGGCTCTTTACGCCTTAGCTGGATCCAAACAAACAACACCAAATTCACGGCGGCAATAATGGCCAGATTACGAATGAGTTCCGAGCCAAACCAATCCTTGCGGTTACCTTCTTCAAGCACCACTTCAAGGCAACCCATGCCCAGCGCCATAGTGACTATGCCCGCCAGATCGACATTCTTCAGCTTATCCCAAACGACCGACTGTTTTTCTAAACCGTAGGCCAACATAGCCATCACCAACAAGCCCGGTGGCACATTGATATAAAACAGATAATGCCAGCTAAATTGCTCGGTCAACCAACCGCCTAATGTTGGGCCGATTGAAGGCGCAAAGGTGGCTGTCACGCCAAATAACGCCATGCCGACGGCACGTTTGTTATCGGGTAAAAACTCAAGAATAAGCCTAAAGGCCAGCGGGATCAGCGCGCCGCCAAAGAAGCCCTGTAGCGCCCGAAAGGCGATCATGGCCTCTAAATTCCACGCGATTGAGCAAAGCACAGAAGCAAAGATAAAGGCTGCTGTAGTCCATAACAGATAACGCCTGACCGACAATCCCGTGCTGAGCCAACCAGAGAGTGGAATAGCGATCATCTCAGCCACCAGATACGCGGTCGAAATCCAACTGCCTTCTTCGAGCGTAGCCCCAAGACTGCCTTGAATCTCCTTCATCGATGCATTGGTGATTTGGATATCGAGGATCGCCATAAAGGCGCCGATCAACCCACCAAATACCGCGATCCATGAGCGGCGACTGCCACGCTCATAATCAGTAGGCTTGTTAGGGACACTGATGCCCTGCGCCTCCATATCGGCAGACGCAGTGATAGAGCCAGTTGCGCTCATACTAACGACCTGTATTTGCAGCGATTGCCGATGTTACAGGACCCGACGCCGTATCCACTTTCACGACCGCACTTAAGCCCGGTAGCATGTGTGCTTCTTCCTCAGACAAATCTAAGCGAATACGCACGGGAATACGTTGCACGATTTTAGTGAAGTTACCTGTGGCGTTTTCCGCCGGCAGTAAACTGAATTTGGCTCCGGACGCCGGTGACAGACTATCGATAACACCTATAAAGGTTTTGTCGGGAAACGCATCGAGACTGACCTGCACCGACTGTCCTGGTTGCATGTGTTGGATCTGGGTCTCTTTAAAGTTCGCCGTGATCCACACTGCCCCATCCGGAACCAAACTGTAGAGTGCTTGGCCGGGTTGCACGTACTGCCCCACCATAGCGCCACGTTTACCAATCACCCCAGAAAAAGGTGCGGTCACACGGGTATCATTTAATTGAATTTTCGCTAATTCTAAGGTCGCATCAGCCTGTTCTACCACAGAACCCGCCTGATCTAATTGGGCATTAAACACCGCTAACTCGCGTTGCTTTGCCACTAACACGGCTTTGGCTTCATCGAGACGGGCGGCGGCAGAATCGAATCCCGCTTGCAGTTGATCGACATCATCTTGAGAGCTGTAATTACTGACTTTAAGCTTTTTCGAGCGGCTCAATTGTTGCTGTGCACGTATTTTATCTGACTCAGCCGCCACGACACCGGCACTGGCTTGGGTGATTAACGCCCGTTGTAACTCAACCTTAGCGGCTAAGGTTTGCAAGTCCGCCTTCGAACTTGCCAGTGAGGCTTCGGCTTGGCTCACTTTGGCGCTAAATTGGTTATCTTCGAGCTGAGCTAATAGCTCACCCTTTTGCACATGCTGGTTATCGGTCACATCGCTTAACACAACGTAACCGGGCACTTTAACGCTGATATGGGAAATATCGGCCTCAACATAAGCGTTATCAGTGGTTTCAATAAAACGTACCTGTGTCCACCAGTAATAACCGCCTCCCGCAACCGCAGCGAGTAACAGTGGAACGGCGATAATGAGTTTACTTTTGGACATGAATGACTCCTTGATTAGTGATATCTAGTGTACTACTGTCTCACTAAGTTTATTAGCCAGTAAAAAATCAACCCACTGTTTCACAGGTGTAACAATGATGGATCTCAATCGCGTGCAAATTTTCGCTCAAGTGGTCGAGCAAGGCAGCTTTACGGGTGCCGCCAAAGCCCTTGGGATCACTAAGGCAACGGTCAGTCGCAAGATAGCCGAACTCGAAGCTGATACCGGTACACAACTGTTATTTCGCACCACCAGAGCCCTAAAACTCACCGAGGCGGGATCGAGTTATTACAACAGGATCAATAAGATCCTCACCGATCTACAGAGCGCCGAAAATCAGCTCAGCGCCCAACAGCAATTGATCAAAGGCAATCTAAAAATTGTCTGCCCGATTGAATTAGGCCAATTGTTTTTAGGGCCAATTTTTGCTCAGTTTTTAACGCTTTACCCCGATATCACCATAGAGGCCGAACTCACCAATCGTAAGGTTGATGTCATAGAAGAAGGTATCGATCTGTTATTTCAAATTGCCGATTCTGGCGACACTCGCTTGCAAAGCTATGCCTTAGTCAACGCCCATAAATCGTTAATGGCAAGCCCTGCTTATTTGGCCGAGCACGGCACCCCAAAAGTGCCACAGGATTTAGCCAAACATAAAGCGATCCGCTTACAGTCGGCGCATATTGAAGGAGCATGGAAGTTATTCGATGGCAAAACTTGGATTGTCGCCGAGCCCATGACTCAACTGACAGTAAACAATGTCACTTTAGCCCGCGAGGCCGCCATTGCGGGGCTAGGGATCACAGCGGTGCCCTCCATCATTGCCCAAGTGGCATTAGAAAAAGGCTACTTAATCCCGCTGCTTGATGACTATCCTATGGTCCAAACTAAGGTCGTGCTTAGCTATCCACAGCGGGCCTACTTACCCCGAAAATATCGCGTCTTTATCGAATTCATCTATTCCGCATTATTTAAACGTTGGGGATCGCAAGTATTGGAAGTGCCCGATTTTATCGGCCAAGCCGATCAGGGCGAATAAACAAAATAGATCAAAGCAGTAACAACTATAACTTTGTAAAGCTTAAATCGCTGCCATAGAGATAAATCCGCTATGTCATAATTGCCTTAATCCTTAAGCCTCTATAAGCTTGGCAAGGTAACAGGCAGCAAAAGACCTTAGGTTTTCCTGATACAGTTTGCATAATAAAATTTAACATTTAATCTCAATTTTGGAGGAAACCTAATGAGCTTAATTAAAGAGTTCAAGGCTTTTGCGTCCCGTGGCAATGTGATCGACATGGCCGTTGGTATCATCATAGGTGCCGCATTCGGCAAGATAGTCTCGTCCTTCGTGGCCGATATCATAATGCCACCGATTGGTATCATCTTAGGCGGAGTGAATTTTAGTGATTTGAGCATAGTGCTGCAGGCTGCTCAAGGCGACGCGCCTTCTGTGGTGATTGCCTATGGTAAATTCATTCAGACTATTATCGACTTTACGATTATCGCCTTCGCCATTTTTATGGGTCTAAAAGCCATCAACACCCTAAAACGCAAGGAAGAAGAAGCACCTAAAGCACCAGCTGCACCGACTAAAGATCAAGAACTGCTGTCTGAGATCCGCGATCTACTGAAAGCTCAGCAAGAAAAATAAGCCAAATCTTAAGCGCAGATCATAAAAAACCCATCGAACTCGATGGGTTTTGTTTTTTATATCGGCGATGTTTTACATCAAGCAGATAAACGATTACTCAACTTCAATGTGCACAGTTTCACTGTAATCTTGCACCACTTCTGCCACTCGAATGCGGTAAGAGTTAAACAAACACGGCACTATGCCCGTTTGCTCGGCAATACTGTGGGCCATCTGATTGCGCCATTGGGTGATAGAAGCTTGGTCTTCCCAAAACGACAGGCTCAGCACTTTGCCATCGTCGGTTAAGCTCTGAAAACGTTCGATCGAGATCAGTCCCTTGCGCCCTTCTAAATACTGGCGCATCTCGGCTGCCACATGCAGATACTCTTCCTTCCCTTCCTTTGTCGGGATGACTTCAAAAATTACCGCGATCATAATGTACTCCGGAGATATTAATCCTTAATCCAAGTGCTAAGCCTAGACTATATCGAACGCTATAGCTCGCTGATTTTTAGGCTTTAACATTGAGCCGCGCCACAAAACGCCATTTAAAGCTATTCGAGTATCTGTTGCTTATCGCCGCGATACAGCCAGCGATACAAGGTCGGCAACACTAGCAAGGTCAGCGCAGTGGAGCTAAACAAGCCACCGATAATCACCACTGCCAGCGGCTTTTGGATCTCACTGCCAACCCCCGATGATAATAAAATCGGGATCAAGCCTAAGGCCGAGGTCAGTGCAGTCATCAATACGGGTCGCAAACGCCCAACCGTGCCCTCATAAACACAATCATAGAGTGCTTCGCCGCTTTGCCTGCGCTGATTAATCGAATCCACTAGCACCACGCCGTTGAGCACAGCCACACCAAATAAGGTGATAAAACCAATTGAGCTAGGCACTGACAAATAAGTACCACTGACATACAGAGCCACTATGCCGCCAATCAAGGCTAAGGGCACGTTCGCCATGATGAGCAACACTTGCTTGAATGAACCAAAGGAGAAGTACAACAATAAGGCAATCAAAGCGATAGAAATCGGCACCACTAGCATCAACTTTTGCTGCGCTCGCTGCTGATTCTCATATTGTCCGCCAATGATCACTGTATATCCCGCGGGTAAATCGGCCTGTGGCACTAAAGCATAAATGTCTTTTACAACCGAACCCATATCGCGTCCCGCCACGTTGGCCTGTACTACCACTCGGCGCTGCACATCGTCACGGCGAATATTCGGCGGCGCCATTTCCACTTCGACGCTGGCGACTTCGCCTAAGCGCACAGTGGCGCCATTCGTGCCGCTGAGTAACAAGTCTTTAATCGCATCAGGGCTTTGGCGAAACTCGGCCGCGAGGCGCACATTGATGTCGTATCTGGCATTGCCATCGATCACTTGCCCTGCACTCGCGCCGCCAATGCCTTGGCTGACAAGGCTCATCACTTGATCGACACTAATGCCGTAACGCGCCAATAACTCGCGTTTGGGCCGCACGACCAATTGCGCCTCGCCGCTCACTTGCTCAAGCGATACATCCACGGCGCCGGGGATTTTCGCGACGAGATCGCTGAGCGCTTGGCCTTTCTGTGACAATACCGCTAAATCTGGGCCGAAGATTTTGATCGCTAACTGGGCTTTTACCCCCGAGAGCAATTCATCTACCCGAGTCGCAATAGGCTGCGAGAAAGTCAGCAAGAGTCCGGGGAACACACTGAGTTTTTCCTCCATCAGGCGTTGCAGATCTAAGCGCGAACTTGCTGATTGCCATTCAGATATTGGCTTAAGCCCAATATAAACCTCGATATTACTCACAGGCTCAGGATCGCCGCCAAGCTCAGGCGCCCCAATGCGGCTCAGGGCATATTCCACCTCGGGAAACTCCAGCAAGATAGCTTCAAGCTTGGGCGCGACCGCCAAAGACGTGCCCAAACTCGCGGTTGGTGCCAGCGTGACCCTGAGGTTAATCGTGCCTTCCTCCAGCTCAGGCACAAATTCGGTACCCAGCCTTGGTAGCAATAAGAGGCTCAAAGCAAACATCAATAAGGCACTGAGCATCACAACCTTTGGCCTAGCAAGCGTTGCCGCCAGTAGCTTGCGATAAGCGGCATCCAGCGGCGCTAAGACCACGCTTTGTTTGAGTACCACACCACGCTTGAACAGATACACAGCAAGGGCTGGCACGGCAATCAAGGCCACCAGCAGCGCTGATATCATTGCCAGAATGATACTGACCGCCATCGGCTGGAACAGCTTGCCCTCAACCCCTTCCAGCGCAAATAGCGGCGCAAACACCACTATGATAATGGCGGTCGCGAAGAAGATTGGGCTGCAAACCTCTTTCGCCGCGAGCATGATACGCACAGCCATATTGGCCTGCTGACCACCGTCCTCATCGCTATGATATGGGTCTGCCTCACCGTCCGCCCGAGTTCTTGCCTCTTGCAAATGTCGACGATCGGGCTGAGTTAAGTGTTTGAAAATGTTCTCTACCATCACCACGGAACCATCGACTAACATACCAATCGCCACGGCTAGACCACCCAGCGACATCAAGTTTGCCGACAATCCATAGTAGGACATCACCATGAGCGCGAGCCCGATAGACACAGGAATAGACAAGAGTACCAGCAAGGTCGCGCGGATATTGACGAGGAACAGCGCCAAGATCACCACGATAAACACAAAGGCCATTAACAGCGCATCGCGCACTGTCGTCACGGCCTTATCGACCAGTTCGGCTTGATCGTAAAACACTTCAAAAGACACGCCATCGGGCAAGGCCTGCTCGATAAGACTCACCCGCGCGCCGATATCATCGATAGTCGCTTTGGTGTTGGCGCCCATGCGTTTAAGCACGACCCCCGCCACCACTTCGCCGAGGTTTTGTACTTTGCCAGCCTCATCGCGGCGCGTCATAGTCACAGCGCCAACACGGATTTCACTGCCAAAATCAACCAGAGCGATATCGCCCACCCGCACGGGCGTGCCTTTATCCTCCGTAAGCGGGATCTGTGCGATCGCCGCTAAGCCTTCTTCTCCTGCGGGCAACATGCCGTAGCCGCGCACCACAAGTTGCTCTTGGCCTTGGTCCATAAACCAACCGCCAGCGTTGCGGTTATTGCTCTCTAATGCCTCGGTAACTTGCGCCATCGACAAGCCATAGGCGCGCAATTTATTCGGGTCTACCTGCACTTGGTATTGGCGCACATCACCACCAAAAGACAAGACTTCAGTCACGCCGCCAACGGGCATCATGATGAGTTTCACAAGATAATCGTTCAAACTGCGCAGCTCGGCGGCATCGATACCTGAGCTAGGTTCGGCGCGCAGAATGTACTGATAAATCTGCCCTAATCCCGAAGTATTCGGGCCGATTTCTGGCACACCGACGCCGCTTGGGATCATCTCCCGCGCCGCTTGCAACTGTTCAAACACTTGCTGACGGGCGAAGTAAATATCCGTCCCTTCGGCAAATACCACAGTCACAATCGACAAGCCGGTACGCGACAAGGAACGTACCTCAGTCACCGCCGGCAAGGCGTACATGGCCGATTCCACCGGATAACTAATGAGCTTTTCCACCTCTTCTGCGGCTAACCCTTCGGCCGCAGTATTGATGGTCACTTGCACGTTAGTCACATCGGGAAAGGCATCGAGATTCAATTTAGGCAGCATCACCACGCTTGCCATTATCATGGCGAGCAAGGCCAACACCACTAACAGCCGATTTTTAATCGCGGCTTCGATTAATTTTTGCAACATAGAAAATTCCTCAAGCGTTCAGTGGCGACATTAATGGTTATGGATATCAAAGCCTGCTTTCGCCTGCTCGGACGCCAAGAAAAATGCACCAGCCACCACGACCTTAAGCTTTGCCTGCTGGGCTTTTTCAAGCTCAGCGCCGCGCACTAAACTCAAGCCGCGCTGACGCTGCACCACTTCTACCTCAATGGACTCGAAGCCATCTTCATCTTGAATAAAAATCTGCCAGTCGCCATCGCCGCTGCGGGTGAGCGCCGCATCGGGCAGCACGATTCCACCAGCCTTATCAGCAGAGTTGGCGACAGTATTGGCAAAGTAGAGTTCGGCAAATTGCCCCGCGTGTAGCACATGGTCAAGATTGGGCATACTCACCAGCACTTGTTCGGTGCGCGTCACGCTATCGAGCTCATGGGAGCGACCTATGATCTTGCCCGCCAGCGTCTTATCCCCCACTTGCACTAAGGCTGCACTGCCGACAGTGATATGCGCGGTTTGGGTAGGCGTTAACTGCGCCTCAACCCACAGATAGGACTCGTCGGTCAGCTGCATTAACGGCGTGCCCGCACTAATTACTTGGCCTAACATGGCGATATCTTGCTGCACTCGTCCGTCAATCGGCGCTAAAAGTTGATAACTGCCGATGGCTTCGGGCGTCGATTCCAGAGCGCGAATTTGCGCGGGCGTCATCTTAATCGCCTCTAAAATCGCCCGTTTAAGTTCGGCATCCACCTGCGCCTGCATACGGCGGCTGACACTCACGGCGCCTTCGCTCATGCGTTTGACTCGGCTCCATTCGGCAGCGGCATTGATGTAATCCGCCTGTGCCTGCGCAACGGCTGAGCCGCCCAAGGTCAGTAAAGGCTCACCTTTTTTGACTTCTTGCCCCGGCACCACATGACGCGCCAACACGCGCACATCGAGCTGCGGCGCAAGGGTGGCAGTTCTATCGCGATCCACCACTAAGGTCGCCGTCGCCCTGATATCCAAATTCAAATTGGTGATATTCAAGCTACCGCTCGACAAAGGTAATAAGCTAATCCCCGCCAAGGCTTGCTGCGTTTCGGTCAATTTCAGCGCCTGTTCGCCATGTTCATCCGTCGGCGCCGTTTGCGTTACTGAATCACTGCTTTCCTTAGCCGCGGGTGCGTGATCACCGCCAGCCAATACAGGCTGAGCGCTAAATACCCACGTGCTCAGCACGAATAATGCGAGAGCGATTTTTGATAGGTTAAACCGACGCTTTTCAGGCGTTGTTACAGCATCCAGTTGAAGGACATTTTTGTGGTGAGTATGTGAATTCATTATTGTGACCTCATGGGTTTACTGTGCGCGCGGCGGCATTGGGCATGTGTGAAGGTGCTTGGCTGATCTGTTCAGCGCTACCATCCAAAAAAGGCATAAGCTGGCCGCTTTCGCCCATCCAAGTTAACCAGCTCTGATAGATAGCCGTTTCTAGGTTTAAGCCCACCAAATAACTGGCGGCTAACTGCCGACGACTCTGTAAGTACTCGCTGGTACTCACATCCCCCGCCTGCCATTGTTGGCTTAAGGATTTAGCCGCTTTAGCACCTGACACTTGCACTAACTCGCGCCAGTCTTGGTAACGCTCAAGCAAACGCGGTAACGCATAGAGGAATTGTTTCTGCTTAGTGGTAAGTACTCGCTCACGGGCAAGATAGCCTTGCTCGGCGATCGCAATACCCTTATCGGCTACAGCTTGTAACTCACTGTAGTTATTGCGAACTTGCAGGGGAATCGACACACCAACCCCAAGTTTATTGTCCGTACCTTCCTTTTCGGCGGCTAGACTAATGGTCGGGTCTGCTGACGTATCGGCCTTGACTTGCATGGCATTGACTCGTGCCAGCAGCACTTGCTGATAGGCACTCGCCAGAGCCGGCAAAGTGGATGTTAAGGGGCTCAACTCGGTTGCTGGCGCTTGCTTAGCCTGAGTCACGAATACATGGATCTCCTTAATAAACTCGCTAAAGGCAAAATTATTATTTCCAAGTAACTCAATCACTTTGCCGTCGGCCACTAAGGCCGCCTGCTCAGCTAAGGCGTAATCGGCGGTGTTAGTTGCTAACTCGAGTTGCATCAATTGCAACTCAACGTTAGACAAATCCCCCGCCGCCAACCGCTGCTTGGCAATACTGAGCTGCGCCTTAGTGAACCTTAATTGCTGCTCGGCAAAGATCAGCGCCTTACGGCTTTGCGCCTGTTCTGCCAATGCTAGTAAGCGTTCGGCCAACATTTGGTTACGCTCTAAACCTATGTCCGCTAACAGGATTTGGGCTTCAAGCTCGGCACGTTTTGTCGCCACGCCGCGCTTATCAGCCCAATCGAGGGTTTGACTCAGACCTAAACTGTAGGAATCTGTGTCGGCATTTTGATAGTTAAGCCCAAGCTCAGGGTTATACACGGCGCGATCCGCCGCCTGAATGGCAAGCTCTGCTTGTTGCTGTCGTGTAAGCTGCGCCTGCACTTCAGACAACTGATTGAACTGTGTGAGTAACGCGGGCAACCATTGGCCTAAAGCGACATATGGCGTGTCGGTTTCTTTGGCGGGCAAACCCAGTGATTTAGCCTTAAACACCTCGGCTTCTGAGGCTTTGGTTTCAAGCGCATTGGTTTCCAAGGGATTGGTTTCAAGGGCTTTGGTTTTAAGGAATACTTCAAGAGTGTCATTTTCTGCCGCGAGGGCAAAGGCTAGCAATCCGGCAGCCAATACTAATCCGCAGCTCAGCAAGCCCGATCGAAACAGGCAAGCCAAGGTAAGGGCGAGAGTCGTTTTGTTCATCGCAAATCCTAACAATATCGAATGTGGATCGGCTGACTTTTGCGCCCAATGTGAGACAGCTAGATTTGAGCTTCATTTGAAATAGCTCAATACAAAGCAATCCTATCGTTTGGGCATGGCAAATAAGCGCCGTTCGAATCATCCCGCTAAGTAAACATAGCTAACACTATGCGTAACTTAAGCTATGCATAACCAACACACCACATGGCTAAAGGCCAATGGCTGATACAACAACCAAGGCTGCCGAGCATCAGTTAACGCGCATTTTTGGGGATGAAAATACATGGCTTATCGCGCGGCGAAATAGATTGAGATTCAATAGAATGAATCAAGATCCTTAGACCGAGGAATAAGCTGGATAGTGGGGGATTAAGCTATTGGAGGACGGTACTTAGGTAAATTATCAGGCGGGAAATAGGCTAAATTAGCAGCGAGGAAAACGCTTTCTAAGGCTTGCACAGGTTGGCTTAGCCCAGGAGATAACAGCGCCACATGACCGCCATGGCATTGGCAATCGAGGCACAGGTCAAAATCCTGTAATTCTGTGGTTTTCACTAAGTGGGAATGCAATTCGTTGCTTTGGTTTTCACCCGCATGATGACTGGTGACACCCGTATAGTCAGCAAAACCTAGGGCTTGCTCGCTTGGACAAACGCAATCGACACATTGGGCCAAAGTGGTCACTTGGGCGCTAAATTGCAGATGGGGATGATTATCGGCTTCTTCCGCGCCATTGCCCGCATGTAACTGATGCGCACCTAAATTCGCGCCAGCAAATTGCAGCACGATAATGGCTATCAGTAAGGTCACCATTCGAGTAAAAAATGGCTTAGCGGTAGAATTCAAATATCACCTATAGCAAATAACGGATAACGGATAACGGATAACGGATAACGGATAACGGATAACGGATAACGGAACATCTGACCCGTATGATAAACATAAGTTCACAGCTCGCAAGCAAAGTCTTTCAAGCTGTGATCTCTAAAGGCTAACGCTGACTTAAATACTCAGTGCTTATTTAAACACGCAACACTTATTTAAACACGCAGTGTTTAGCGTAATCTGCGGCTTCATTAGCAGTCCAATCGCCAGACGGCTTATCTTTCATCTGCTTACACCAAGCATCGCTACCCACTTCTGGCGCGCAGGCACTCAGACCAGCGGTAAACGCCAGCACCAACGCAATAGCACTGATTTTTGAAACATTTTGCTTAGAAAAAGCGCGCGATTTAAATAAAGACATACTTCATTCCTTGTAAATACGGTCTACATTAGACCATTAGATATTCGAACGCTTAGTGATCCAAGCAATCGCTTTGGTTTTCTGCTCTAGGGGAAACCATGCCACTTCGCCCTGCATAAAAGGACCAAGTAAGCGCACCGCATTTCCCACCCAATCAGGTCCGCCCACAAATACTAAGGCTTCAAAATTAGGTAATTGGACTTCACCACTACCTGTGAGTGACTCAAATTCCCAGCCCTCGAGTAACACATCTGCCTCAATATACAGGCAAACTTGGCCCCAATCCTTACGATAACTCTTAATCGCCGGCTGTAAACGGGTCCGATAATCGGTGGAGGATAGTCGGCCACTGGCAAAAAGACTGATAACACCCTTAGCAATATCGGGGATTTGGCATAACATAGAGGCACTCCGAATCGAGAACACTTTTGCAAGCAATGGCCTTGACCAATGCAATGGCAAAGAATGCGCCCGATGATAACAAATCTATTGAAAAGCCATAAGTGATTATTGATGGCTTCTCAATCCATGCTGAAAAATGCCTAAGTTTGCCATGATAAAAATCTCAAACCGTGTGGAACTTCAGGAAAATGAAATCGAGTGGCAATTTATCCGTTCGAGTGGCGCAGGCGGTCAGCACTTAAATAAAGTGTCCACCGCTGCGCAGCTAATTTTCGATATTAAAAGCTCATCATTACCCGAGTATTACCAAGAACGCTTGCTCAACAAGGCCGATCACCGCATCACTAAAAGCGGCAAAATCATCATTAAATGCCAAGCGAGCCGTAGCCAAGATGCCAACCGCCAAACGGCGTTGGAGCTATTTATCGCCTTAGTCGCCAGCGTCGGTGAAGTGCAGAAAAAACGCATTCCTACCCGCGCCACCAAAGGCAGCCAAACGCGGCGATTAGAGTCCAAGAAACAAAAAGCCGCCACTAAAGCCATGCGTCAGCAAAAGACTGATTATTAGCGTTAATCAGCATTAGGCCGCAGTTGAAACTGGCCGACAATGGCGCTGGATTTCAATGGTATAGTCGGCTCGCACATGCTCAGCTCACACACAATTGACTAACGGATAATGCAAAATCGACTTGAACAGGTTAAGTTAGTGACCTATCTACAAAACTAACAAATGCCTCCCAGCTTTAATTCCAAGGCATGTCGTAAAGGAAAGCGCAATGAGTCACAAAATTTTGCTCGTCAATGGCCCCAATCTCAACCTCTTAGGTCGCCGCGAGCCCAGCGTTTACGGTCATCAAACCTTGGCCGACATAGTGGCGGAGTTAAACCAGCAGGCAAAGTTGGCGGGAGTTGAGCTTGAGCATATTCAGTCCAACGCCGAATTTGAGCTAATCAACGCGATTCATGCGACCGATGCACAGATGATCATTATCAACCCCGCCGCCTTTACCCATACTAGCGTCGCCCTGCGTGATGCCTTGCTTGGCGTCGCAATTCCGTTCTTTGAAGTGCATTTATCCAATGTGCACGCCCGTGAAGCCTTTCGCCACCATTCCTATTTTTCCGATAAGGCGATAGGCGTGATTTGCGGTTTCGGTTCACAGGGTTATGAGTTTGCACTGGCGGCAGCCATTAAGCGGCTCAACCAGCCACAGTAATCCCATTCAATAGCGTGCTTCGCAAGGGCAGATAAATGGCAATGGATCTTCGTAAAATCAAAAAACTCATTGAGTTAGTGCAAGAGTCTGACATAGCAGAACTGGCGATCACCGAAGGTGAAGAGTCGATTCGCATCACCCGCTACAGCCCTATGCCAGCCAATGTGCAGTCATCGCAAACGCCAACCACAGCACGCGTGGCACCTTTAAATACACAGGCAAAGCAAACCGCCGTTTCGCCAAGTGTGGAAGGTTTTGTGCAAGTCTCGCCTATGGTCGGCACTTTTTACGCGGCGGCAGAACTCGATGATGTGCCGCTGGTTAAAGTCGGCCAAAAGGTGAGCCAAGGTGAAGTTGTCTGCATTATCGAAGCGATGAGAATGATGAATCCCATCCAAGCCGAGCGCGATGGCGTGATCAGCGCTATTTGGGCCAAAGACGGCGATGAAGTGGCATTCGATCAACCGCTATTTACCTTAATCTAACCGCTCGCCTTATCATGAATTGAAGCGCACTTGAGTTTAAGCTGCGGTTTTCAAGCAAAGGCAGCATTAACCGAGGTCACTATGATATTAATTACCGGCGCCAGCAGTGGTTTAGGCGCGGCGCTAGCATCGCTCTACGCCAAAGAAAATGAACCGCTAACACTCACAGGCCGCAATGCCGAGCGTCTACAAACCGTCGCCAATGCATTAACGCCCTTCTCCAACAAGCCTATCGCCGCGATCACCGCCGATCTCGCCAGTGAATCGAGTCTAGAAGCCCTGTTCGATGGCCTGACGCAAGCCCCTAAAACCGTGATCCACTGTGCGGGCAGCGGCTACTTTGGGGCGATTGAAACCCAAACTGCCAGCGATATCCACAGCCTGCTCAATAACAATGTCACCTCGACGATTTTGTTAGTGCGGGAATTAGTGAAACGCTATAAAGATCAAGCGATCACTGTGGTTGTGGTCATGTCCACCGCAGCTCTGGCTGCCAAAGCGGGAGAATCCACTTACTGCGCGGCAAAATGGGCGGTGCGGGGATTTATCGAGTCGGTGCGATTAGAGCTTAAACAAAGCCCAATGAAGTTGATTGCCGTGTATCCCGGCGGCATGGACACAGGCTTTTGGCCCAGTAGCGGTAAGGCTTTAGATACCTCAAGCTTTATGTCCGCCGATGAAGCGGCTGGCATGCTCAAACAAGCCTTAGTTGCCACAGAGCATGGTTATATCGCCGATATCACCATACAAAGAGCCTAGCTCTAGCCAAAACGGAGGCTAGCAGATTGCGCACAAAACAGGTTCGAGAAGCAGGATAACTGTACCTCGAACCTGAGTGTTCCACTTGCTAGTCGGCGCAGTTGGCTGTGTTTAAGCTCACCGCGCGGCGACTCTCCCTGTGGGTCAGCCACCACATCACAAGTCCTCCTAATGACAACAAAGACGCCGCATAACCCGTTGCGGCAATCCCTTGTCCAGACAGGATCACTAAACTGCCCACCCAAGGGCCAATTGCATTGGCAAGATTAAAGGCGCATTGCACTAACGCCCCTGTCATGGCCTGTCCATTGGGTGCCACATCCATCAATCTGGCTTGCACAATAGTGGCAAGCCCTAATCCACAACCGACAAAGAATACTACGGGCATCAGCGCCCAATAATGTCCGGTCAAACTCGGATAAATCGCTAATACCAGAGTGCTTAACACTAACGACCAAAACGCCGCCGCTAAGGCCGACTTATCCGCCGCCCAGCCACACACTAAGGTCCCCAATGTTGCGCCAATACCAAACACCGCCATCATGATCGGGATCTTAAACGGCTCGACTTGTGTCACTTGGATTAAGGTTTCAGCCAGATAGGTATACACGCAGAAGATACCGCCAAAGCCAATCGCCGCAATGCCAAGCGTCAACCAGACTTCACGATTCTTCAGGGTTTGTAGCTCTTTTTTGGGGCTCGCATCAGCGGCCACGGCTTGATTGGGCGCTAAAAAATACACCATCACAGCCGTAATGGTCGCCAGAATCGCCACTATGCCAATCCCTGAGCGCCAGCCCACAGTTTGCCCCATCCAAGTGGCAAACGGCACACCGATAATCGTCGCCAGTGTAAGGCCAATAATCACCCGCGATACGGCGCGGGCTTTCATTTCTGGCGGCACTAAAGAAGCGGCGAGCAACATAGCCACACCAAAATAAGCTCCGTGGGGCAAGCCGCTGAGAAAGCGAAAAAAGATTAACCAATTCAATGATGGCGCTAACGCACTTAAGCCATTGGCCACCGCCATTAACCCGGCTAAGGCAATCAAGAGTGTTCGCCGTCTGACCCTAACGGCCAGCACCATGATAATCGGCGAACCGACCATAACCCCCAACGCATAGGCACTAATGGCATAACTCACATGGGCAACCTCTACGCCTAAATCGCTCGCGATATAAGGCACTAAGGTCATGGAAGCAAATTCTGTGGTGCCTAAAGCGAATGTTCCGAGTGCTAAGGCAAGTAACACCCATAATGTACTGGCGCCCTTATGCTGATTTTGGACAGATGGATTTTGAACCTGATGTTGAACGGTTTTCAAACGTTTTCTCCGCTATGCTATAAAACGACAACTAGCTGATAACTAAATAATAAAAGATGATAAATAAATTGGAGCCCACTAAGGGGCTCCAATTTCTCAGTCATTTACGTAATGTAAATCTATCTGACTAACTGTTCTTGATAGGTTTGACTGTTCCAGTCGTAAGCGTAAAGCGTGCCTTGCCACTCGTAAAGTGTACGGCCATCTTGCTGCACAATTCTGGCATTACTCGGCAAGCTAGACACACTGTGCGCTGCCCGTGGACGGGGAGTCGCAGCTGTTTTGCCTGTGACGTTACTAGTTTGCGACACCAGTTGCCCAGTCGATTGTCCGGCCATATTTACAGGCATACTCGACACCATACGGCCTTCACTCGCAGAATATTGCATACTGGTTGTTACCCGTACAGGCGCAGAAATCGCCACAGGTTCATCGTCGTAGCGCATAGGAATCGACAAACCTATGCCCGAATAGGGCGAGTTCCAGTAATTTCGAGCGTAGGCGTCACGCGACGTATTCCAACCCCAATCATTATTCCAATGGGTGTTCACACCATAACCGACATTCCAACCCGATCCCCACCCCGTAGCGAGACCTAAACCCAATCCTAAACCCCAAGGGTAATAGGGACGGTAATAAGGTCGATAATAGGGACGATAGTGGCGATTATCGTTGCGCACATGGCGGTTGTCGTAATGGTTGTCATGACGATTGTTGTAATGACTGTCGCCACGGCTGTGGCTATCACTATGACCTTGGCGCTCGCCTTGCTCCGAATAGCCTCGATTTCCGGCAACCGCCGCAGTTGACACACTGAGCGCGCCCAAGAGCGATATCCCCACAGCCAGTGATAAAACCAAACACTTTAGCGGCCGCTTATGCACGCCATGTGATTGACTTTGAACACACTTTCCTTGAATAAACGTTACTGGGATATTCATATAAACCTCGAAATAAAGGGCGTAAGCGAGATCAATCGTGACTTACTGGCATCCATTTTACGCTTCCTAAGCTTGAAGATCACTGAATTGGTTAACCCTAAAACAGAAAAATGCTATAGTGCGCGCCACACGGATTTTCATTGCAGAGGCTATTTCCACATGAGTTTTAAGGATTTACGCAGCTTTATTGATCATCTGGAAGCCAATGGCGAACTCAAACGCATTAGCTACCCAGTTGATCCTCATTTAGAAATGACAGAGATCGCCGATCGCGTATTACGCGCTAAGGGCCCTGCGCTATTATTTGAAAATCCCAAAGATCATCACATGCCCGTGTTGGTAAACCTGTTCGGTACGCCAAAACGTGTGGCCATGGCGCTCGGTAAAGACGATCCCTTAGCGTTGCGAGAAGTGGGCGAACTGTTAGCCTTTTTAAAAGAACCCGAACCACCACGGGGCTTTAAAGACGCGATCGCTAAGATCCCTATGTTCAAGCAAGCCTTGAATATGCCGCCAAAGACAGTGCGCAATCCCCCTTGCCAACAAGTGATCAAAACTGGCGATGAAGTCGATTTGACCCAATTACCTATTCAGCATTGCTGGCCGGGCGATGTCGCACCACTGGTGACATGGGGCTTAACCATCACCAAAGGCCCGCGCAAGAGTCGTCAGAATTTAGGCATTTATCGCCAACAGTTACTGGGTAAAAACAAGCTGATCATGCGTTGGTTATCCCACCGTGGCGGCGCGTTAGATTTTGCTGATTTTAAACAACAATTCCCCGGTGAGCGTTATCCTGTTGTGGTCGCGCTTGGTGCCGATCCTGTGACCATTTTAGGTGCCGTCACCCCAGTCCCCGATTCCATGAGCGAATACGCTTTTGCCGGTTTACTGCGCGGTGAACGTACCGAAGTCTGCAAGGCATTAAGCTGTGACTTAGAAGTGCCCGCCACCAGTGAAATCATCCTCGAAGGTTATATCGATCCTGAGGAACTGGCGGAAGAAGGGCCCTACGGCGATCACACGGGTTACTACAACGAAACCGATAAGTTTCCAGTATTTACCGTTACCCACATCACTCAGCGTAAAGATGCCATCTACCACAGCACTTACACTGGCCGTCCACCGGATGAGCCTGCCATGCTGGGGGTTGCATTAAACGAAGTGTTTGTGCCGATTTTGCGTAAGCAATATCCTGAGATCGTTGATTTTTATCTGCCACCAGAGGGTTGTTCGTACCGCATGGCAGTGATCTCAATTCGCAAACAATATCCGGGACATGCCAAACGAGTGATGATGGGCGCTTGGTCTTTCCTGCGCCAATTTATGTACACTAAGTTTATTGTCATAGTGGATGAAGATGTGAACTGCCGTGACTGGCAGGATGTGATCTGGGCGATCACCACCCGCATGGACCCTAAACGCGATACTGTGATGATCGAAAACACCCCGATCGACTACCTCGATTTTGCTTCACCCGTTGCGGGCTTAGGCTCAAAAATGGGACTCGATGCCACCAATAAGTGGGAAGGTGAAACCAACCGCGAATGGGGCACGCCAATCGTGATGGATCCAAAAGTAAAACAAAAGATCGACTCAATCTGGGATGAGTTAGGCATAGACGACAGCCCAACCCTATAATTCAGCTTAAGCCATTACTCAAGTATCGGCTTAAGCCAAGAGAATAGGCCAATAACAGGCCTCTAAAGCGACACCTAGACACATACTGTTGAAGAAAGGTGCAAAGGAAGTTTGATGAAAACCATACGTTGTAAGATAGAGAGAGTTAACCCATTTAACGATGCCGTATATCAAGTATTGTTAAGGCCTGAAACCGCCTTCGATTTCCAAGCGGGGCAATACTTATGTGTTGTCATGGGAGAAAAAGATAAACGCCCCTTCTCTATCGCATCAGCGCCAAACGCCGAGCTGATCGAATTACACATTGGCGCCGCTGTGAGTGAAAGCTACCCAATGCAAGTAGTCGAGCGCCTGAAAGCCTGCGCCCTTGATGGCAGCACTATCGACATCGAAGCCCCAGGCGGCGAAGCCCACCTGCGTCACGAAAGCATTCGCCCTCGCCTGTTAATAGCCGGCGGCACAGGTTTCTCATACACTAAGAGTATCGTCGAGCACCAAATCGCCCTCGGCCAACAGGTTAAAACCACCCTGTATTGGGGTTGTCGCACCCAAGATGCCATGTATTTTGAAACCATAGCCCGCGAGTGGCACAACGCTCACCCTTGGTTACACTTCGTCCCAGTCATCGAAGAAGCCCCAGCCAATTGGCAAGGTAAAACTGCCAATCTGTTAGCGCAAATCAAACAAGATTTTGTCAGCTTAAATGGCTACGATATCTATATCGCCGGACGTTTCGACATGGTGGGTGCAGCACGGGAAATCTTCCGTGAGATTGGTGTAGAAGAAGCACATCTCTACGGTGATGCGTTCGCGTTTATCAAATAACGCGATAATTTGTATGCTTGGCTGGCTAACCTTTGCCAGCATAGGCTTAAATAATAAACCCCAGTTTTTACTGGGGTTTTGTTTTATACGTCACGCCGTATTTCACTTTTTGTGGATACATCCACTCAGTAAACCTGCTTATCCAAAGATTATTTGCTGCTTAAGCAAAAGATTAAAGTCGTGGGTCTTCAACCCACACCCGACCAAGGAGGACTGCTCGTCCTATCCTCCTTGGATTCTCCAAGACGCCCCTAGCGAAGTTACATGCATTAGTGACTGGCTTCGTGCTTACTCGAAAATAGCTAACGCTTCCGATGGGGCGTCCCTTCCCCCCGAAAGCTACGCAGACGTCCTGTCTGCGTCACGCTATTTTCTTCAACGCCCTTCAGCAACTTCGCAGTGGGAGGTGAACTACTGTAATCTCGGTGTCGGCTGTTTATCCAAAAAGAGTTTTGCCTGTCCTATCTTTTTACTTTCGCAGGGAAATTGGCGTAACCTTTAGCATAAAATGTATGCCTGTCCGCTCTTTCTTTTTCGCAAAAAACCATAGTAACCAGTCACAATGTACCAACAAAAATATGGCTTATCAGTCTTTTCCCATGGGTATCTCATTTTCTTGATAGTCACTAACTTTCACTATTGTGGAATTATCCCATAATGAGTCAATAGCTGACGCAACATGGGATTCAAGTACAAATGAAACAGACTAAGACGCCACACAAACTCGTTAAATGCTTAGCCTTAACGGGATTATTCACCCTATCTGCCTGTGCAAACGACGAACTTGCAGATACTTTACTCACCAATACCCACGTCTATGGCCATGATCAAGCGACTAGTTTAGCCATTAAGGATGGCAAAATTGTCTACATTGGGAATAGCATTAACGCCATGGATCACGTGAGCAATCAAACCAAAGTCATCGATTTAAAAGGTCATTACTTATTACCTGGTTTCATTGATAACCATAATCATGTGTTTGAAGCCGCGAGTGAAATAGGTAGCGACTGTTTACTGGATGATGAAACTAATCTCAACGGCTATATCCGCACATTAACCTCCTGTAAAAATCAGTTGGAAACGGGAGAGTGGTTACTCGGCTATGGCCATCAACTCAGTGTAGTAATGCAAGAGAGTGGCCCCACTCCTTTGGCAATATTAGACAAAATCTTCCCCGATAATCCTGTCGTTATTATGGAGCAAACATCCCATTCTATGTGGGTCAACTCCCTCGCATTAGCCAAAGCTAAGATAAGCGCTCATACAGCCGATCCGCAAGGCGGCAAGATCCTCAAAGATGAAGAGAGCGGTAAACTTCTCGGTATTTTATTCGATAATGCTGGCGATCTTGTGATGGAACAAGCATGGAAATCACAACCCAATCTACTACAAGCCAATTATCAAGGTTTATTAAATGGTCTGGCAGCTGCTGCCGAGCACGGGATAACGACTATCGGTGATGGACGACTCTATTGGAAACGTGACTGGTTAGAAACATGGCTAGCCGTCGAAAGTCATGATGAATTAACCGCCAGAGTCAGTCTACGCCCTTGGATTTATCCTGCCGATGAACCCCAAGCACAGCTTGATTTCTTTAAAAAAATTCATTCTGATGATAAACAACGTCTGCTGCTCATCAATCAGGTCAAAATCTACAGTGATGGCATCATCATAAACGGTACTGCCAGTACATTAGCCCCCTATGATTGGAGCTACACCCCCGACCTTCCTAGGGGACTCGAGTATGTTCCTGCCAGTAAAATGGCGTGGTGGCTTACTGAACTCAACAAAATTGGATACGGGGCACATATTCATGCAATAGGTGATGCAGGGGTACGCAACACCTTAGATGCCATTGAAACTTTACGATCTCAGGGAGCTACTCGCCCTTATGCCATGACGCATTTAGAAATGGTATCTCCCCAAGATATCAAGCGCTTTGCCTCACTCAAAGTCGATGCCGATTTCCAATTGGGTAGCGATTACATTGCCGCGCAGGATCATGAGTGGGCGATCCCTTTTATCGGTAAGCAACGAGCTAATGCTTTATTACCTATTAACCCTATTTTCAAGACTGGCGCGAATGTAACTTTAAGTAGTGACTGGAATGTGAATGATATCAATCCACTCGTTGGTATTGCTAACGCAGTCTATCTGCAAAATGCAGGCATCACCGATATTCACAGTGCTATTGCAGCCTATACAATAAATCCCGCTAACGCCTTGGGCATAAGTGACATTACTGGTTCTATCGCGCTAGGGAAATCTGCCGATTTTGTTGTATTAGAGCGAGACATTACCCAAGCCACAGCAAAACAAATTGCTGACACTCAAATTTTAATGACGTGGTTAGAGGGGGAGCTAGTGTTCGATCTCAATGATCAATAGCAATCCCGTATCAATCTAATTATTTGCTGAGTTGCTCTTTTATTAACGTCAGCAAAGAAGACCCTAAGGTGCTGGCCTCAAACCCATGATGCCAGCGCATTTCGAGCCGCCGCTTCATAGGCGCAAATTCACTACTCAATTGGACAACTTTTAATCTTCCACTGTCGATTTCTGTCTGCGCTAAAGATAACGGCAAAAAACTATATCCATCCCCTTCGGCAAGTAAGGACTTTAACAAAGCAAGATCGGGGATTTGGCAATAATGGCCACTAAAGCCGACTTCGAGATCATCACTTTCAGTCTGCCCTCCTGCCCAAATATATTCACGATAGGGCGCTAATTGTGCGGGGTCGATTACCTGCTGTGAAGCTAATGTATGCTGTCCAGATATCAACATTACCTCTTGATATTCGCCAAGGCGGCAGTAACCCGATTGAGATTGATGTAATTCAACCGTTTCATGTAACAGTAAAAGGTCGATATTATCGGATAGAAATGCACTGTGTAATGCATCGAAAGTATCCACTTTTAAGACAAAATCCAGCGTTGGAAACTGCATTAAATAGCGCTGAATTGTCGAACGTAAGACTTCTAAAGGAATGTAATTTTCAACCCCCAACACTAACCGACCTTTACCAAGCTCGGCATAATGGGTCGCCGATTGAGTAAATTGTTCCCATTGGGCCAAGGCTAAAATAGCCTTAGGTAGTAAATGCTCGCCTCCCGCAGTGAGTGCCACTTGATTTGCACTACGCTCAAATAAATCCACACCTATGTCGACTTCTAACTCGGCAATCCACTGACTCACTTGCGGCTGACGTTTGCCCAGTGCGCGAGCGGCGGCTGAGACAGAGCCTAGTTGAGTCGTCAATACAAATGCTTTAACTCGTTGAATATTCAAATGTGCTCTACTATTTTATAAACGCGTTGTGCGCTTGACTTTAATACCCGTCAGACGGAATCACAATGTTAACTTACCTATGCAAGACACTTTGTTAAAAATCAGATGTGAAGCCCCACGACTTAGATTTAGATTTTGATTTAAAAAGTTAAAAGTTAAACTAATGCCCAAAACTCAAACGAAGTTTGAACACCCACAGCCCTGCGGCGAATGAGCAACCCCTTACACTTGTGGTCTATGTAGATCGAAACGTAACGCTTCGGTGATCCCATAATAGGCCGATGGGCCGCCGGCACGTAATACGGGTTCGGCGAGGGCGGTTTGATAAATCCCCTCGGCATTGAGTAAATGCTTAGCAATATGCACGGCCACCACTTCACCTAACACCAACCAAGTATCAATCTTGTCGCCATTGGCGGCGGTGAGTTGAATACATTGGGACAACTTACATTCAAAATTCACTGGGCTTTCAGCCACTAAATCGGCCTTAACAATGGTGCCTGCTTTAGCCGTGAGTCCGGCAAAGCTAAACTCATCTTGACCGCGTGGCAGCATGGCGGAGGTTTGATTCATCTGCTCGGCTAAGCCGCGTGTGGTGAGGTTCCACACAAATTCGCCGGTTTCGACAATATTGGCCACACTGTCTTTCCAGCCCGTGCTGGCAAAGCCGATGATGGGCGGTTTGTAGTTGAAACAATTGAAAAAGCTGTAAGGGGCGAGATTGCGTTGCCCCTCGGCATTGCGTGATGAAATCCAGCCGATCGGTCGAGGCCCCACAATTGCATTTAAAGGATCGTGTGCAAGGCCATGGCCTTTGCTCGGTTCGTAAAAATAGCGGTTATCAGCGGTCATACTTGATCCTTTTGTTATTGCCACATTGTGATTGCCAAATGGGTATTACCACAACCATGACTTGAGCGATTAACACTGCTAGCACAGGCACTTTTATGGTCGCTATCTTACCTAAGTTCTGTGGCCGACAGCAAAACTCGGCGGCATAAGTTAGGCACGTCCTAGGATAAAATCAGGCTGCAAATTTCAAATCCAATATACTCTTCTGTTAAAGTGATGCAGATCAGTGGGCTAAATGGCTAACTCTGCTGGGTGGCAAATAAAGGAGTGGTGAATGGACGCGATAAAAAGAGTATGGAAGAGGCTGTTATTGGCCACAGTGCTGTTAGCAACAGGTTGTGCCAGTGTGGCGCAAATCGATTTCAATGCTCTGTTTGGCACTAGCTCACCGCAAAAACGCGTAGAGAATGCACTGCTTAACGACCAATTTGTTCAACAGGCCGAATTTGTGCACAAAGAAGTTGAGCCAATCCTTAATAGCCGCTGTGTGGTGTGCCATGCCTGCTACGATGCTCCCTGCCAGCTCAAAATGACCTCAAGCGAAGGCATAGAACGCGGGGCGAGTAAGGAAAAAGTTTACCAAGGCACACGCTTAGTTGCCGCCACACCTAATCGCTTATTTGTCGATGCCTTTACCCCAGAAACTTGGCGTCAACGTGGGTTTTATCCCATGTTGAACGAGCGCAATCAAACCCCAGAAGCCAATACCCAAGCCTCAGTATTGGCCAGAATGCTCACGCTTAAGCAAATGCATCCCCTGCCCGAAGACAAGATTTTAGATAAGCGTTTTGATTTCAGTCTCGACAGAGTTCAGCAATGCGCTAGCCTAGAGGAAATGGACAAATACGAGCAAAGCCAACCGTTTGCCGGTATGCCCTATGGCTTACCAGCGTTGAATGCGAATGAACATCAAGTGTTGATGCATTGGCTCGAACAAGGTGCGCCATTGCCGTTCGCGCCATCGCTAGCCCCTGAATTTATAACGGAAATCACTCATTGGGAGCAATTCTTAAACGGCGACAGCTTAAAAAGCCAATTAAGCGCACGCTACATCTACGAGCATTTGTTTGCCTTCCACTTATATTTTGAATCTTTAAATCAGCCGAACGCCCAGCCTCTGTTTTTCGAGTTAGTGCGTTCGAGGACGCCGCCGGGGCAAGCACTGGATATTATCGCCTCCCGTCGTCCCTTCGACGATCCTAAGGTGGAACGTGTCTATTACCG
Source organism: Shewanella scandinavica (assembly GCF_031932065.1). Classification (NCBI taxonomy): domain Bacteria; kingdom Pseudomonadati; phylum Pseudomonadota; class Gammaproteobacteria; order Alteromonadales; family Shewanellaceae; genus Shewanella; species Shewanella scandinavica. Next base: position 30,917 of record NZ_JAUOES010000004.1, on the reverse strand, counting down.
TTTTCGACCTTATCGGGCGACCATAGTCGATAAAACTCATATCCCCTACGCCTTGAATACCGGCTTGCTGCACGACTGGCAGCAATGGTTTATCGATGCAGATTACTCAGTGACTCAGCTGCCGAGCTACCAGCCGAGCATTGCGGCCAATCCCTTCGAAGCCTTTATTCAAATTCCTGCCGGTGCGCGCTATCGCTTTATGCTGACCCGCGCCCAAGACACCATTATGGGCTTTATTAAAGGCCCAGTGTGCCGTGGTCAGGTGGCGCTCAATGTGATTAACGACAGATTCTGGGTGTACTTTGTTACCCCAGATTATATGGACGACACGGATTTTAGGACCTTCTATCAGTCCCAGATTGAAAACCTACGTATGCCTGCGGAGGAAGAAAGCACTACACTCGCCGTAACTTGGGTGAAATATGCCGCCAAGCAAGGCAAGTACATGCGGGCGCGTAATCAGTTCTTGAACGAGAAATTCAAAAACGGCCAACACCTCACCATAGACGGGCTCTGGGATGGCGACGACAACAATGATAATGCTAGCCTGACAGTGTTTCGCCACTTTGATAATGCCACTGTAGTCAAAGGTTTAGTTGGCGAGCCGCCCAAAACCGCTTGGATTATCGATTATGCCTTACTGGAGCGTATTCACTATTTGCTAGTCGCAGGTTTCGATGTGTATGGTAACTACGGCCACCAGCTTTTAACTCGCTTATACATGGATTTTTTACGTATGGAAGGGGAATCAAATTTCCTAACTTTGTTACCGCAGGAGGAAAGGCGCAAACAATTTAGTGATTGGTATCAAGGGGCTGGTACTCAGCTCACGGCGTTTATCGCGGGGGATATCAACACCTTTAATCAGCCCACGGGCGTGCTCTACTATAGCGATGACCTCAAGGGCGAGCTGTATCAAAAACTCGGGCAGAAGGTCGCTAAGGTACAGCCGAATAGATATCAAATAGAAAACAGTCGCTTGCAAGCCAACAGCAAGGCACTGTTGCAGGCATTAGGTCGATTAAAAGGCACCCAAGCGACCCTGTTACCTGAACTAACCATGATCATGGTCGAGCCCGAAAAAGCGGGTAAAGCTGAGGTCTTTACCTTAGTTCGCAATAGTGCTCATCGTAATATTTCGAGCCTGTTTAATGAGGCCAGCAACCGCGAGCCCGCAAAGGATGATGTCACCTTAGTACATGGTTTATTAGGCAGTTACCCAGAAGCCTTTTGGCTGGTGAAAGAACAGGACTTGCCTAAAATCGTGGCGGCGGTAGAGCAAATGCAAACCGAGAAAGACTATGAGGCACTGCTCGATGTTGCGGCTGTACGCCGTAGCGATCCCACATTTTGGGCCTTTAGTGACAAACTCAATCAGATATTTTTCGACAATCACCCGATAGAAAGCGGTTGGCTGGATTACAACCGCCTGCAAAATCGTTAATAAAAAGGGGAACGCTAGCGTTCCCCTTGCTTTCAAATCCACCCAGTAAACTTACCAGATCTTAACGCGATCTTCAGGGGCTAAATACAGCTTGTCGCCAGGCTTAACATCGAATGCGCTATACCAAGCATCTAAGTTACGCACTGTCAGCGCGCGGTACATGCCGGGTGCATGGCCATCGGTAGCGACGCGAGCCCGCAGCGCTTCATCACGCATCTTAGTAGCCCAGGTTTGCGCAAAGCCGATAAAGAAGCGTTGATCGCCCGTAAAGCCTTCAATCACTGGGGCTTCTTTACCCTTAAGCGAGGCATGGTACGCATCAAGTGCCGCGGCTAAACCCGCCACATCGGCAATGTTTTCACCTAAGGTCAGCTTGCCATTGACGTGCAAATCAGGGAAAGGTGCATAGGTATCAAACTGCCCTGCTAACGCATCGCCTTGCTTAGCAAACTGCGCAAAGTCAGCCGGCGTCCACCAGTTACGCATAGCGCCAGTCGAGTCAAATGCCGCACCATTGTTATCAAAGCTATGGCTGATTTCATGGCCAATCACAGCGCCAATCGCACCATAGTTGTAAGCGGCATCGGCCTTAGCATCGAAGAATGGTGGCTGTAAAATACCCGCAGGGAAGTTAAGCGCATTTTGCACGGGCAAGTTCACCGCATTCACCACTTGCGGTGTCATCCACCACTCGCCTTTATCCATTGGTTTGCCAATCTTGGCTAGCTGATGGCTGTACTCTACTTTTTCACCATTGATGGCATTCGCGTAGGCATTGGTCGCCGTTACAGTATAGCTATCGTAGTTGCGCCATTTGTCGGGATAACCCACGCCCACTGCCATAGTCGCCACTTTTGCTAGGGCTTCTTTCTTAGTGGAAGGGTCCATCCAATCGAGTTTTTCCACTCGCTGACCAAAAGCAGCCACTATGTTATCGACCATAGTGCTGACTTCAGCCTTGGCCGAAGCAGGGAAATATTGCTCGGCATAAGCATGACCTACGGCATCACCTAGGTATTGATCGAGTGCCGCTAAAGCACGTTTATCGCGGCCGCGCTGTTCTGGCGTACCAGAAAGCTTAGTGCCATTAAAGGCAAACGAAGCGTTGTCGATAGCCGATGGCAACACATCGGCATGACTGTTGATCTGGTGGAACACGAGCCAATCTTTCCAAGCTTCTAAAGGCTCAGAGGCCACCAGCGCAGAAAGTCCCGTAATCGCCGTCGCATGGTAAGCCGCAAATTTAGGCTGATTGCCCAATTGCGCCGCCGCTAGGAAAGCAGTCCAATCGATTCCCGGTGCTTTGGCATCAAAGTCAGCACGGCTCCACACGCCCGAAGACTTAGCGAAATCTTCGCTATCTTCACGGCTAGCGTGGGCGGCAGCGATCTTGCTCTCAAGGGCAAAAATACGATCGGCACGGGCAGCGGCATCGCTCACGCCCGCATCTTTGAGCAAGGTTTCAATGTAAGCACGGTAAGCAATGCGAATGTCGGCCATTTTAGGATCGGCAGACAGGTAATATTCGCGCTCAGGTAAGCCTAAACCGCCCTGCAAAAAGTAAGGCAAAACTTCGCCCGGCGTGGCTAAACCTTGGGTGACGAAGATCCCAAACAGGTTTTCGGTATGGAAATCGGTCGCGTTAAGTGGATCAACATCGGCGCGCAGGTTTTCACCTAATGCTGCGGATAAATCTTGCTTGCTCGCAATGGCCTCATAACGGGCGATATCCGCCTCGGCAGGTTTCATTCCTGCGGCATCAATGGCGGCAGTATCTGTGTAAGCCTTGTAAAAATCGGCGATACGCGCTTCGTCGCTACCCGCCGTATGCTGCGCTTTTACCAGTTCAGCAATCAAACTGGTTTTATGCTTTTCGGTCGCTTCAAAGGCAACGAGGAAAGCGCCAGTGCTGGAGCGATCGGCTGGGATCATAGTCGTTTTCATCCACTCGCCATTGGCGTAGGTATAAAAATCATCCCCAGGTTTTACGGTTGGCGACATAGCCGCGACATTAATACCTACCGGCATTTGAGCGGCAACGTCTTGGCTTTTAGATGCACTTTCGCTGGTTTTAACGGTGTTTTCTGTGGTGTTATCACTGCAAGCAGTGAGCCCCGTCAGTACTGAAGTAGACAGTAACAGCACGGGAATTAGACGGTCCGACATGAATGACTCCTCTTTCTTTTATTATTGTATTTATCCTAAGTTTGGCAGTGTAACTGGCACTGAATGAAGAAGTAAAACAAAGCCACTTTTTATGATAAAAAGTTAATGCAAACATTTTGAGCCGCAGCGTCTCAACCAATCACTTAATGCCATCAAAAATTCCCTCATTGCAGACACAAAAAAGCCGACTTTATGTCGGCTTAATCAAGTGTGGTTTAAGGTTACTATAACTTGAGCTGATTGTACTGAGTCCATGCAAGCACTTGTCCCATTTGAGGAATAATCCATACCGCCGTATGCTCATTTTGATAAACACGATAATAGAATAACTCTTCATCGCGGATATCATGCTTACGAATTTCACGATAAAACTGCATGGCAGAATTGCTCACTTCATCCGGTTTTGTCAGCTCTTTTTGTAACACTTTAACGTAGAAAACATCGACTTTAAGATCATTAATCTCAGTTTGGTACTGTTCAAACTCACCGCGGATCGTGTACTTAATCGGTGTCGTTAAGCAATCTTGATCTGTTATACAAGAGGTTGAATAGAAATTTCCCCGATTCTCCCCTTCATACACCAGAGACATGCTGAGATCGTTCCGAACTAAGAGTTCACCCGCGACAGGAAAATAGATATCCGCATGGTAATTATGCTCAACTAACTCCCCCTTACCCTTGTCATCCGCTGGGAGAACAATGCGGTTATAACGAATCCGCTGCTCCATCTTTTGACTCAGCGGAATAAATTCCGTCATATTTAAGCCTGCAGGTTTCGCATCTATTGCGGTGATATTAATCATACCGCGACCATTACAAGCCTCTGCATCTAGCTCTGGACAAATTGCCATGGAATAGTTTTTACCATCCGTGGCTGCAAAAGCACTGAAGTGCTTAATACTGCTGATATGATTTCCCTCTGGCGCCAAATGTTTTTGCCACCAAGAGGGATGTAAATGCTCCTCATCGCCAATATAGAAAGTTTGCGCCGTTCCCAGAGTCCCACCGATATTGAGGCTGATGTATTTATCTGCATGCCACTTAGCCACTTGTTTAACCACTGCATGGTGATCACTCATATACCAGAAGATCGCCAAGATCAGGCCCAAGAAAGCAATACCTGCAAATTTGGTCCAAGCCGATACCCCAACTAAAGCATCACGGATTGCATCTGCATCGTTTATAGCCAGCATCTTTACATGGGATTGCTCAGCGATATGCAATTGATAACCGCGGCGCGCCACGGTTTTGAGCTGTACTTCAGTATAAGGCTCGAGTTTTTTTCTTAGGGTGCTGATGCACTGTGTTAGTGAAGTCGGTGCCACGACGCGATCTGGCCAACCCACCTGCAACAAGGCTTCTTTCGTCAATATGGCGTTGGGGGAAGATAACAAGCGTACCAATATAGCCGCTTCAGAAAAAGTCAGGTCTATGGATGTGCCATGCACTTGATCAACTAGTTTTTTAGCCTGTTCATCTAAAAATAAATATGAAGTGATTTTATGCATGTTAAACGCCCGAAAACTCAGCAAAAGCAGATAAGGTATGATTGCGCTAACGGCGGGCAAGCAGATTGGGACCATGTTTTCCCAAAAGCACTGTGACTTGCAGCCACCTATCTAAGATGGTTTATTTTACTTTTTAACAACATAAAATACTGTGACTGCATGCTCAGTTTAGTTATTGTTTAATAAGCACAAAATTAGACTAATACAGGGTTTGCTAAACTAAATTTCTTGACGTTTGAAGACCCAAGAGCACCCCAATAATAGAACAATAATCCAGCCGCCTAACAAACCATACATCATGGGTAATCCCAATCCCGTTTGCGCGATTAAGGAAAGGCTACTTTTAGCGGCTAGTGTATCCGAAGGTGCGGCAAGCAAATTTAAGGCACGGAACAAGTCGGTAGGATTCAGTAAAATGAGTAGATTAAATAGATTGCGATTAAGCATTTCACTCATTCCAACCAAAACACTGAGCAAAATAAGGTCATAAACCAGCACAAGCACAAACCATAAAATAAGTAATGTTCCCAGTGCCTTGGCTTTTTCTCGCACACACAGGCTAACCCAATAGCCCAATAGAACAAACACTAATGACAACAAAATACTGCTTATTATCAAATGGGTAAATCCGATAATTATCGCGAGTTGAGCCTGAGCATCGCCAACGAGTAGCAGTAATAATCCTGTCACACCAAAACCTAAGATACAGGCGATAGTCATTACGCACGCATGGCCCAAAAACTTGCCGCAGACAAGATGCCAACGCTCCAATGGATAGGTCAGTAATAACAATAAGGTGCCAGATTCTTTCTCACCGACAAAGCTGTCATAGCTCAACAAAATCGCGCCTAATGGCAGCATAAATACCGATAAAGTCACAAGACCAGAAAGGATCTGCGCAGGCTCAAATACTACTAAGCTGCCCGATATTACGCTCCCCATAAAACTCACACTAAGGGAGAGCAGCAACAATACACCCGCCATCATCCATAGCCATCGATTGCGCAAATTGTCCTTAAACTCCTTGGCAGCTATGGTACTCACTATATTTAGAGCACTTAAATGACCACACTGCAAAACCTCTGATTGACTCATACGGCGGCCTCCCACTTAACGCCTTGAGCCATATCTGTTACTTGAGTGGTATCTGCAGATACAACCTGGGACAGAGAATGACAAACGGTTTCCATATAGTGATGAAACACAGACTGCAAACTCGGAGGCTCAACAGAAAAATCCCCTGCCGGCACTTTTTGCAATAGATGATGTAAAACGCCTGACTTTTGCCCCTGCGGTACAGTCAGTTTTAATCCCTGCGGCGAACTCATCTCAACACAGCTGGCTAAAATAGGATCTGCGAGCACCTCTAGCCTTTGAGTGTGAGACAAGGAATGCAAAAAAAACTGGTTTGGCAACCGAGTTGCTGATCTAAGGGCGGTTAAAGTTCCCGAAGCTAACATTCGTCCTCGGCCTAAAATCAAAGCCCGATCCATTTGGTCTTGAACTAATCCTAACTCATGGGTACTGATGATAATTGCGCAGCCTTTCGCCTTAAGTTGGGCTATTTTTTGATACAGAAAAGCCGATGCTAAGGGATCTAGACCGACAGTCGGCTCATCAAGTAACAATATCTGAGGATCAGCCAATATTGCCTGAGCGAGCCCAAGGCGCTGCCGCATTCCCTTGGAAAATGTACTCAGACGTTTATCTTTAGCGGCTTCTAAACCAAATTCGGCAAGTAATTCATGTACTTTTGCAAGAGCGACGCCTTTAAGTTTAGCGAAATAGCCGAGTAATTCGAGAGCGGTCATGTTGTCATAAAAGCTCACATTTTCAGGTAAATAACCTAAAGATAAGCTCAACCTGACATTCATAGATCCCACATTGTGCCCTTGAACTTGGATCTGGCCACGTGTAGGAGTTAGCAATCCTAAAATAAGCTTAAGTAACGTAGACTTACCTGCTCCATTATGACCAAGGAGAGCAACAACTTGGCCCTTTAGAACCTCAAAATTCACATCTTCCAATGCCTTAAAGTTGTTATAAAATTTACTGACATTTATCGCTTTAACGGCAATATCAGCACTGGCCACAGGCTTATTCGTCGAGAATGTGAAAGTCTGATTCATTGCGTACCTCCATCAATAAGTGCGGGCGAGACCGATTGCATTAAGGGAAAACTATCGCTAATTCCCGTCGTCATTCGGGGCTGAAATTGGCGTTCAACCCAACGCAGCAGTAAAACAACTGGACTTTCCATTAACAGTTTTGCCTCAGGATAAAGCCAAAATAGTTTGTCTAAGCTGTCATTGGGCCTATGGGCCAAATCACCTATCCCATCTAGATCCAGATCCCAGCCTTGGTATTCTGACCAATAATTGCCTTGTCCTTGATAACTCCACTCTAACTGTGTGTCGCCGACATATTTCACTTGGTTTTGATTCGCAATGATTCGATTATGCCAAAGACGGTTTTCCTCTCCGCCCATGGCCATACTGATCCCAGTATCGCTATGACTAAACTCGTTATCTTGAATACGGTTATTTTGAGCAGCGTAAATAAAAATGCCTTTGCCTTCGTTACCCAGCTCCACCGAACCTTGGGGATGCTTAACGTCTGTGGCGGTATTGGCCTGAATATGGGACTCGTTGGTGATATTGAGCAGAATACCAAAGTCCCGCGCTTGGCTAACGTGATTATGGTGCAGGTAGATTTGCTTTGAGCTCATCAGGGCATAACCGCCATCGACGTTGATAGCTTGATTGTGCGCGGCTTCATCGCCTCGGGTGTACATGTAATGGATGGCGTATTGCAACTTAGCGAATTGATTATGGTGAATTTGGCTGTCCGTCACCGACTCGAGATACACGCCATCGCGGACAAAAATAAAATGGTTATCTTGCACTTGGGGCGCACTCACATGCTTGAGAAAGACACCGTCACCCCGATCCAACACATAAATGGCGCCATTGCCGCTGATATTGTTTTCAATGATGCGCGGCGCAGCAAGTTGCTCGCCATAAATCCCAAAGCCATCCCCGACAAGACGATTGCCCTTGATAAGCACCTCGTCTGCCCCCGGTAATAGCAGGATCCCCGCATCATGGTAATAAAGATCCCGTCCCCAATGGCGGATATTAAGCCCTTCAACAATCACCTTGGGTGCAGTAATGGTGAGGGCGCTACCTTGGCGCAGGGCATCGAGGGCCGCGCCCGCTTCGCCCTTGATATGAATGGAACGGGTAACATTAAAATTGCCTTCAAACACGGCGGTATCAAGTACGAGCGTGTCACCATCCTGCGCCTGCGCTAATGCTTGGGTTAAAGAGACGGTATCTTTAACCCTTAGCTCCTGCGCTACCCCGATAAAGGATAAGGTGCAGAGCCAACAGATAAGCAATAAACGCAGCATGAGCAATCGCCTACTTATCGCCAGCGAGCAATTCGAGGGTGATATCGTTAAAGGTTAATACGCGTCCACCGTATTCCTTTGCAAAGGCTTCGGCGGCGGCTTTAGTGCTAAAAGGTGCGACTGCTGGCCCCATCACGGCCTTTTTACTGGTGCCGTAAACATAAAATGCGCTGGCGGCATCGATAAAGGCGCCATCATCAGGCTGTTCCCAATCGGTTATCGCGGCGTCATGCACCATCATGTAAGCAATTTGTCTTTTATTTTCAGGCTGTAAGGCAAAGTTAAACATATCGCGGCTAGAGCAAAACTTAGGTACCATCTTCTCGGCCTTAAGATGTACTTGCCCCTTTGGTCCAGGATATTTAGTGATCACCATACCGCACAGATGGCAACGATCGTGCTCGTGGATCATCTCGGCTTTATGTTGGTGATCGGTCGCTTCACTCTTATTGCAGCCTAATAACAAAGGAGCGAGTAGTAACAACCCAAAGAACTTTTTCATGCTGTTAATCCTTTGAAAAATATCAACGCCTCGCCAAGGCACCTTGCAGGGACAGACCTCTTGCGACGAGGGTTGATAAAAAATGGTTCATCAAAGGCCGAGGCCTTAGTACATAGTTAAATCGCGTAGTTTTGACCCGCTAACAGGATGAAGAGTCGTAGACACATCATGCCCACCACCGCAGACATTCCCGACATATAAAACGCTTTGGCCGAATGGCTAAAATGTTTACCCGTCGCAAAGTTCAGTAGCAGTGGCGCACCAAAGCCGATACCCACAACACCAATCCAGAATACGCTCGCCCACACACCTTCATGGAAAGCGGCAAAAGCAAATTGACCACCGGCATTACCCGTTAATAGTGCTGTCGCGATCATGAAAATAAACATGGCTTCGGCGAACATAATCGGCCACTCGGCGCCGTGTAGGATCTTCATTTCGCCGCTGTGCAGGGGTTCTTTAAATAACCACACCGCCAGCATTTTGGCCGAGGCGCCACCCGCGGATAAACCCGAGGCAATAAACAGTGCTGGGAGTACCGAGGTGTTGATCAGTGGGAAGCGGATCAGCGCAGAAATCAAGAAGCCTGTGTAAGCACATACTGATAACGCCAGTATTAAAACGAGCGCTTCCATTGGGCGTCTAAAGCCTTTTAACTTGGCAATAATTGGCGCTAAAAACTTCAATTGTGGGATGACCATCAGCTCTTTTTCGAGGGCTAAAAGCGCTACCACTGCCACTAACGGGATATACACCGACAGCGCAATAACACCAATCGACATCACAGAATTTAAGTTATAGAACACCAAAATTCGCCAAAAGAATAAGGGGTTAGTCAAGTCGAGTACCAGACATAACATCCCTAAGCTAATGGTGACAAAGGACAGCAAGGTCGCGGCTTTTAAGAAGGCGGTGTTTTCAACCTGGCCTAGGTAAAAACGCAGCGCCAGCGCAATGGTTAACGCCCCGCCCGAAATCCCCGCGAAAAATAAATACACTGCAATCGGCCAAGGCCAAGCAACGCCTTGGGATAAGCCGAGGGTAAATTCCATACTGGTATCCATATTTACACTCCCAGTTTGACGATTGGTATGTAACGTAAGCTCGGCTCAGTACCAAACTGCGGCTTAATCCGCACTGAGTCTTTTACCGCCAATAACTTACTCACATAGGACTGAGGATCATTGGCATCACCAAAGATCAGCGCGTCGTACTTACAGCTCTGTACGCAGGCGGGTAGCTCGCCCTTAGACAGCTTGCTATGCAAACAGAAGTCACAGTTATCCGCCACATCCGTCTCTTTGTTGATGTAACGTGCATTGTAAGGACATGCGCCAATACAATATTTGCAGCCCGCGCATTTACTTGCATCCATAGTCACAATGCCGGTTTTGGCGTCGCGGTGCGCGGCGCCCGTTGGGCAAACAGTGACACAGGGGGCGTTTTTACACTGCTGGCAGGAAACCCGCACAAACTTACGCTCACAGTCGCAACTCATCTTGCCACAGTGAGGGCAGGCTTGACCTTCAACACGACCACTTTGCTGCTCAAGGATCACCCGAGAAACACCCGCGGGTAAGTTGTTTGCTTGGTTACAGGCGGTTTTACAATCACCACAACCGACACATTTATTTTGGTCAAAGACCATGACGTAATGGGGCTTATGGGCGCTGTCAGCATCTTCTTTGACCGAACACCCGGCTAAAGGCGTTAACATCAAAGAGCACATGCCAGCGCTTTTAAGGAACCTCCGTCTCTCTATATTTTCACTCACAACATCCTCCATCTATCGGTTTTATACCGACGTTTTTATTTATATCGTTATCGTTCCTACATGCCTGAAAATGGCTAGCGACTTGATTAATATCCACTTTCATTCAATTTGCTTTGGGCCTTGCCAATGGCATTTAAAATGGCCTCACGATTAATCTCTGCCGTTGGCTGTGACAGTAGTGCCTGCCAATGGTCTATCGCCTCTTGGTAACGCCCATGCAGATACGCATCGGTGGCCTGTAACATGCGGGTTTGTGGCTCAAAGGGCGCAAACGCCAAGATCTGTGCAATCAGCGCTTGGGTTTGCGGCGTCATTTGGCGCGCATCGCGGTAATACAGGGCATTGGCCTTAGCGCCGAGCACCTCGGCGTCCTCACCCACTAGCGCAAGCAACTTGTCTAAGGTCTGCACCGCATCGCTATATAAACCACCCGCGCTGTAAGCCTGGGCAAGCGCCTGTAATGCCAACGGGTTTTGTGGTTGTTCATCCACGAGACGCTGGGCTTTGGTGATGTCGGCAGCGACTAAGTAGTCAATATGCTCATTGACTATGCCCTTATCCCAATCCTGATAACGCCCCGTTTGGCTGTAGATGGCGAGCGTCATGACAAGCAATACACCACTGCACAGCACTGGCAACCCATGGGAGGCTAGAGGCAAGCTCGCCACGGTTTGCAGTTGGTTTAAGCGTGCGTGTTGCCAAAAAATCCAAGCAATAAATCCGCTTAATAGGAGTGCGATGGTGAACCCTAAACTTGCCATACCTAACCTCTTTGCTTGCCGCTCCAAGCTTATGACTGAGCGAACAAAACCGAACGCTCAGTCCCCGATGTTTGCTCTTAGTGAGCAGGCATCATGCCCATCATGCGGGCTTCTTTTTTCTCACTTGGCTTTTCGATATTTTTTAGTTCAATTTCAAAGATCAAGGTAGATTGCGGTGGAATTTCACCCACAAATTCATTGCCATAGGCTAAGTTTGCTGGGATAACAAAGCGGTATTTAGAGCCCATTGGCATCAGTTTTAAGCCCTCTTCCCAACCAGGGATTACCGTCATTAAGGCAAAACGCGTAGGGTCTTTGCGGCCAACGGTGTTTTCAAATTCAGTACCATCGATAAGCTTGCCGACGTATTCAACGGTCACCACATCTTCTGGATTAGGCTTTTTGCCTTCGCCCGTAACCAGCACTTCATATTGCAGACCAGAATCAGTCACTTTGACGCCAGACTTCTTTTTGTTTTCAGCAAGAAAGGCTTCACCCGCTTTGATATTTTCAGCAGCTAATTTTTCAGCGTTGGCTTTTCTCACTTGATTTAATTCTTCGGCGCGTTGATTGAGGTATGTCAGTACTTCTTCATCGGTTAATTGCTGTTGTTTTTTCAGCGCGTCCACAAAACCTTGAACAACTAAGTCCACATTCACTTCTGCGCCCAGTTCTACTTGGTTATAAACCTGGCCAGAAATGTAGTTACCAACGGATGCACCGATACTGTAAGACGCTTTTTCTGCATCGGTTTTAAGGCTTGGGGCGGCAAAGCTCGCCATAGATACAAACAGTGCGGCGCAGGTCGCCACTGTGATGGTTTTTGGGATAAAAGACGTTGGCATAGATGTTTTCATTTTATATTCTCTTCTATTTAGCCCTTGGGCTTAGTGCGTTAGCCGAAAACGTATGGGCATTACCCATAACCGATTAAAATATTTATTTGATTACTATGGTTTTTCTGTTGCTCTTCCGGACATACGCCAACCGAAAATACCATCGGCCATATGGCGAACTCCGGTGTAACCTAGCTTCATGGTCTCCCGAGCGGCCATGTTGCTAGCGGTACAAAGGCGATTAGCGCAATAGAACACCATCACCGCATCTTTATTCTTTGGAAGTAACTCTCTCCAATTTTGAACATTGAAAAAAACCGCTCCGGGGACAAAACCTTCCGCCCAGATTTCCAGCGTGTTTACGTCGAAAAAATAAACCTCTTGCTTGCCGACTAAGGTTTCAGCTTCCCGCATGGAAATAGGATTTAACTGAATTTCGTTATAGGGCGCTTCAGAGATATCAGAACCTCCCCCTGCGATGGCGGGTAGGCTAATGCCCCCTAAGCTCAGAGCCATTAAGCCGCCGATAAGGCTTTGTCGGATCACGTTATTCATCATTTGGCCTCGTATATTCCCCGGCACGGGTGTGTCGGGGACAAGTTAGACTCGAGTCGAACTACATTTTCTGTGCGCTCAGACCTTTACCATCGATAATGGCTTGGGCTTGAGTCACATAGGTTAAGGCAGCATCAAGACGTTTCAGTGAGTAACTTGGGCCGTGCGCACCCCATGAACCGTCAGCCTTAATCAGGCGAACAACATCTTGGGCTTTGTCGGTCAACATCAACACTTGCGTCTTGTCTTCAACCGACAGCTTGGTGACTTCTAACAGCTTGTCGATACGGGCAAGGGCTTGTTCTACTAGGGCAAAAGTTTCTTTAACTGGTTTTTGCCACTTTTGAACTTCGCCATAGATTTCCATCTGGTCTTCAAAGTGCAGACCCACTTCAAGTTCAGATTGGAACTGGCTATGACAACCTTTGTTTTCGGTCACATCGTGGTCTGAAGCTGAAGTACGGGCGCAGGTCCACATCAAGTCGAGGTAGTTGTAGCCGTTTTCATCTTTCGCCACAGTCCAGCCCTTAGTCGTCGCATCGCGCGACTTACCTTCAGGTGGGTTGAGGGTCTTACGCAGTGGGTCGACATCAATCTTCCACATGTGTGACTTACGCACGTTGTCGAAGCCCGCCATATCTGGGAATTGGATCGCAGTGAAGTTTTCACAGCTTCCCATGTTTGGCATGTGACAGCTTTGGCAAGTTTGGTTGCTGTGGGTGTTGGTGTTCTTGGCGATCTCGGCTTGAGCCGTATGACAGTCAGTACACTCTTTGATGATTTTTGGCTTGGTAGTACCAGATTTCCAATCACCATCAGTCACTTCGTGTGGATCGTGACAGGTTGAACAACGCATGCCTTTGTCATAGTGTGCAGAGGCAAACATTTGCGAACCTTCAGTACCGCAAGATGGGCAAGAAGATTTCATCTTCACGTTGAAGGCATATTCCAGTTTCTCTTTACCCTGTGGCGTTTCAGCTAGCTCTTCAACAAAATTGAAGCGTTGGTGACAACGTTCACAGTTAGATGGCATACCGCCACCAATACCGCCGTCTAAGTGGCCGCCTGCGCCATGACACTCTTCACAGGTAATCCCTTTAGAAATCGTGTGTTTTTGCAGCTCTTTTGGGTTACCTAAGGCAGCGAAGAATTCATCTTTAGTTTGGAAGTCAAACTTAAAGCTGTGGCACATTTCGCAATAGGAGCTAGCTGGTTGGAATAGGAATTCCTTCTCGTACTTAGCACCGTATGAGCTCATGCCCCATTGGTGTGAACCGCTGGTACCAAAATCTTCCATTTTGACAGGGAAACTTGGGATAGCTTTGTTAATTTTTGCAGCCATTTCAGGGGTTAACCACTCAGCCCAACCGCGGGAGAATTGGTTACCACCGGCGACCATAGTACCAGTGCCATCTTTCAGCAGACCGTCTTTCACGTGGTAAGTACCGCGCACCAGATAGGCGTCGATAAAACCATATTTGGTACGTGGCGTCCCCACAGTTGCATAGATAGCGTCTGGCGTAATACCCGATGGCAGAATCGAGGTATCTTTGGTGGTATACATGGTTTTTTTCAGGTCGTTATCGACTTCTGGATGTTCGCCAGGGAAGCGAATCGTCTTAGAGTGACGTGAACGTCTCCATTTTTCGTATTGCGGACCATGACACTCACCGCATTTTTCGGGGCCAACAAACTTGTTAGGGAAATCTAAAATCGATTTTGCCCCTAAACGATATTGCAGTGCTTTTGGACGTTGACCATCGTTATAGGCACTATAACGTACAGCGGTGCCATCAGTTGAGTTCACTTCTTTACTGTGTTTACTGTAAGCAACACTGTCACCACCGTGTAAATATTCTTCACCGCGGTCACTGACTTTATAAGTGCCCTTTAATCGACCTTCCGCGTCATATTTAAAAACGGGGTGATTTTCAAATAAAAAATCAAATAATTCTTGCTCTTGAACAATATAATCCTGCAGTGTTTTAACACCACGGGATTTTTCCATTAAATTGTCATTTAAATTGGGATTAGCCAAAATATCTTGAGTATAGTGGGATTGCTGTTTATTACCCACTCCAGGGACCACTTTACCATCCGATTTAGCATCGGAGGCGATTGTGGTAGCGCTTACGGCAGAACCTAAACAAAACAGCACGCCTAAGGCTGTTTTGATTTTCCATCGCTTCATCATTCACTCCTAATTTATCATTAGTTTTATATTCTCCACTGAACCTAACTGTTCACTGAACGACATAAACAATTGACCAGTGGCTGCATGATGACGGAGTGGAAAAACAAAAAATCTGCGCTAGAGCACATTAAATTTTAATTCAGAAATCAAGAGGAGCCAAAATAATTAAACCATAACAAATCAACACCTTAAACAATGAAAAACAGTAGTTAATTAGATCTAAAAGATGTTTTTTGAACTCTAAAAAAATCTAAAAATGGCTTTGATTTTTCAAAAATAAACAAAGTCATAAATGACCATTTTAATGCCGAGACAGATCACATTCCTTCCACAAAAACTCAGCTACCCTGCGAGTCAATCGTTAAATGGTTAAAGACTCAATATCCAATTTAGCCAGGCAACAATAAAAATAAATAAGTTAGTAGCGATTAACCGCTAAAAAAGTTAACCCATTATTAATTCCAGAATTAATGCGATTCGACAACCAATGCTATGCAGGAAATATCTATGACAAATATGATTCCAGAGCTAGGGCACATATTGCTGATCATGAGTACTGTGTTGGCATTATTGTCGGCTAGTCATCATTTAATCGGTAGCTACCGGAATAACTTTTACCTAATCAGCTTTGGCAATAAATTATTCTACGCTCTCTTTTTTACCTTACTGGCAGCATTATTTAGCTTAATTTTTAGCTTTATTACCGATAACTTTTCAGTCGCCTATGTTGCCAATCATTCTAATAGTCAGCTCGCCCTCGGTTATAAAATCGCGGCGGTGTGGGGCAGCCACGAAGGCTCAATGTTATTTTGGGTGTTCGCCATTGCCCTGTGGGGTGCGGTGATCAATTGGCGTCAAGCAACGAATAAGGTTAATCTCGATAGTGCCAGTTTACAGGCTGATAGGGCTTACTTTGGCAGAGTTCTCGCTATTTTGGCCTTAGTGATCCTCGGCTTTAATTTGTTTTTACTCTTTACCTCCAATCCCTTTGCCCGCTTACTCCCAAACATTCCAGTCGAAGGACGCGACCTTAACCCCATATTGCAGGACATTGGCTTAATACTGCATCCACCAATGCTGTTTTTAGGTTATGTCGGGCTAACGGTTTGCTTTGCCGCAGCACTGGCATCACTCATTGGGGGCAAATTACCTGCTCGCCACCTCGATTACCTTCGCCCT
Source organism: Shewanella scandinavica (assembly GCF_031932065.1). Taxonomy (NCBI): domain Bacteria; kingdom Pseudomonadati; phylum Pseudomonadota; class Gammaproteobacteria; order Alteromonadales; family Shewanellaceae; genus Shewanella; species Shewanella scandinavica. Next base: position 14,586 of record NZ_JAUOES010000004.1, on the reverse strand, counting down.
TGGGTGTTACTGGCGTGGATTTTCCTTACAGGTGGCAATGCCTTTGGTTCTTGGTGGGCCTATAACGAACTGGGCTGGGGCGGATGGTGGTTTTGGGACCCTGTAGAAAACGCCTCATTTATCCCTTGGCTTGTCGCTACAGCATTAGTCCATTCCATTGTTCTGACGAAACGCACTAATGGCTTTCAAATCACAACATTGCTGCTGTGCCTATTAGCTTTCTCACTCAGTTTGCTGGGCAGCTTTTTGGTACGTTCCGGCATAGTGCAATCGGTGCATGCCTTTGCCGCTGATCCTACCCGTGGTATGTCAATCCTCTGTTTATTAATACTTTTTGTTAGCGCAGCTCTGCTCACCTTTGCACTTAAAGCCAATAACTTCAGACACTCAGTTCGGCATAGCATTTTCAGTAAAGAAACGCTGTTGCTACTCGGTATTGTAATATTAGTCGTAGCGGCATTTTCCGTTCTACTCGGTACCTTCTATCCCTTGCTCTATGAATTACTTGGTTTAGGTACACTCTCTGTCGGTGCCCCTTATTTTAATGCGATCTTTGTGCCTCTGACATTCTTACTCGTACTCTTGATGGGCGTCGCCCCTTTAGCTGGTTGGCAAAAAGCATCCAAAGCTCAAGTTAAGCCTTTGATCATACCCGGTGCACTGATCTTAACTGCAGCTCTGTGGATAAGCTTACAAGCAGCAACTGGCAACAATTTATTTCTATTACTTGGCACTGCAGCAGCGCTTTGGTTACTCGTTTGCTTATTATTAACATTGATAGCAGCATTAGGATTAAAAAATAAAAATCACCAAAATAAACAGCCTGTTAAAGAAAATATAAATACAGCTAAGCCTCTCCCTAAACGACGCCTCATGGCCATGCTGCTTGCTCATTTAGGCGTGGCTGTAACTATAATAGGTGCGACGGCCGTCTCTTTCTTTGAACAAGAAGCCCTGCTAAGAATGGGCCCAGGCCAAGGTAAGCCGTTAGCGGGTTATGTCTTAGTTTATGAAAGTACCGAGAATATCGAGACCAAGAGTTTTACTGCGATTCAAGCCAATATCAGTATCCGTGATGCAGCCCAAGATGAGCTGGTACTAGGTTATATCACCCCACAACGACAAACCTTCAAAAGCAATGCCATGGAAATGTCCCATGCTGGTATTGATCACGGCCTATGGCGGGATATTTATGTCTCGATGGGATTGCAACTTAGTGATAACGAATACCTGATCCGCATCAGCTATAAACCCCTTGCCAGTTGGATCTGGCTTGGGGCACTGCTAATGATGTTAGGTGGAACTGTCGCCGCTTGGCCTACTCGCAGCCTGAGTTATTACCCGAAACCAGCAGCCTTACCTAACTCATCCCATTCATTGCAAAGGGAAATGCTTGCCTAATGAATCCATTATTTCGCTCACCTTACCTCAGTGCTTTTATCTGGTTGCTTTTTACCACGCTGTTTCTAGGCGGGACTGCATTCCTCGCTATGGCGCAAGAGCAACCTGTCTCTAACACTGCTCATCAACAACAAGCTATGGATATCAGTAAACTGCTTCGCTGTCCTATGGCAACAAATCTAAGCTTGTTTGAATCACAAGCCCCTATCGCACATGAGCTTAAAGCTCAAATTTTTTCCATGTTAGAACAAGGAGATAGCCAAGATGAAATCATTTTTTTTATGGTACAGCGCTATGGTGAAAAAATTCGTTATCAACCCGAACTGAAAGGCTCTACGGTCGCACTTTGGTTTGGCCCGCTACTCTTGCTATTACTCGGTGTAGGTATTTGCCTTGGACTCATTAAGCGCTGAGCACTGAGTTCCCTATCTCAAATTAAGGATTCACCATGAAACTATGCTCTATGCGACTCATTCTGCTATGCAGTTTTGTCCTGTTAAACAACTCAGTCCAAGCCCATTCATTACAGAATAAGCTTTACGACACTGGCGAAGCGATTCCTAAACCTAGGGTAATGACAGGCTTCGTTGAAATGCAGCACGCACGCGGCGTACCGGATGTGCCTTTCATTGATGAAGCGGGAAAAACTCAAACCCTAAAACAACATCAAGGTAAACTGGTTCTCGTTAATCTTTGGGCAACTTGGTGCGCCCCCTGCCTGCGTGAAATCCCAGAGCTTCAACATCTTAAACAAGAATATCAAGGGAAAAATATCGCCATAGTCCCAATCTCCATCGATGAGGAACCTAAGGATGTGCGACCTTTCCTCACTCAACATAATTTTAGCGACTACCAAACTTGGTTCGATCCAACACAAAACATAGAACAGATCATTCCTGCAAACGTCGTTCCTGCGACGTATTTTTTTGATGCTAAAGGTAATCTTGTTGGTTTCGTACGCGGATATCTCGATTGGGGCGATAAAGACGTCATCCCTTATCTTGATAAATTAATCACAAAATACGGCCAGTAATCATTTTGTACTAAAAAGCCAGTTTACATCTCCGTTCGGTAGCCCACCCTACATTTGCCGAAACCCGCTGCACCCGAATTTGCAGCGGGTATTTTTTACACTTAAGAGCAAATACCTGAACTTTGTATTCTACGGCGCATTTCTTTAAAATTGCCGCCAACTACTTATTGTTTATTGATCCCAAGGCTATCCAGATGAAACTCACCCGCTTAACTCAACCTATTTATGACCACTTGTACCGTGATATTAGTGAGTTTCGTAGCACCTTCGACCTAGCCGTCAACGATGCCAGCTCATTGGATGATAAGGCCGACACCTTACATACTTCGTTGATTATTGAAGAGTTAACTGAACTTGCCGAAGCCGATAGCCGTATCGAACAGGCCGATGCCATAGTCGATTCTGTATACGTATTAATGGGCCGTCTAGTGCACTTAGGCGCGCAAGCAATGACGGATAGACTCGAAATCAGTTACCTGATTGACTTGTTGCTTTGCGTGGCTCAAAACCGTGAAATCGACTTTATTAGCTGCTGGGATGAAGTCCACTCGAGCAATATGAGTAAAGTGTGCCGTAACGAGCAAGAACTGGCCGAGACCATTGCCTTCTATGCCAAACAAGGTGTTGAAATTGTCGGTAGTCAGCAAGGTGATTTCATCATAGCCAAATGCGCTAAAGATGTGGAAATGGCAGGTAAAGTGGTTCGCCAAGGTAAGGTACTAAAATCGGTTTACTACCGCCCTGCAGATCTGACTACACTGGTTAAAGCCTAGATTTGATAGCTTTGTTTAGAGCCTGTTATTTACAGGCTCTTATTTCGCCAAGGTAATTATCTCGCCAGAGCGATTATCCAGCAGTAATGACTTTTCAGCGTGTGTTTTAACGAGGCAATCCGTATGAATCCTGCGAAAGTCGTGCGTGCCGAGGTTAAGCAATTAACTGATTTACCCAATATTGGCAAAGCCTGTGCGGCGGATTTACGTTTGCTTGGCATAGATAAGCCTGAGCAGCTGTTAGATAGAAACCCCTACGAGCTGTATCAAACCCTGTGTAACAAAACGGGCCAGCGACACGACCCATGCATGATCGATGTGTTTATCTCCATCACCCGTTTTATGGCGGGCGAAGATGCTAAACCTTGGTGGTTTTACACCGATGAGCGCAAAAATGCCTTAGGGCAGACTAAACCTTAACTTTTAGCTCCCGCCTGTTTATCACTTTGTATTATTTCAGGTTCTTCCCTTAACCACTCACGCCAGATAGCAACTAACAGCGCCATCAACACGGGGCCGACAAACAAACCGACAAATCCCATGGTTTTCACGCCGCCGATCAACCCGAAAAAAGTCGGTAAGAAAGGCAATTTAATCGGCCCACCGACAAGATTAGGCCTTAAGGTTTTATCGACAATAAACAGCTCTATGCTGCCCCAAAGGAACAAGCCGACGCCCGCCGTCATATCGCCAGTGCCAACAAGATAGAGTGAAATCAAGGTAAACATGGTTGGCGCGCCGCCGGGAATCAAGGCCATAAAGGCGGTTAACACCCCAAAAGCCACGGCCGATGGCACACCCGCAATCCAATAGGCAATCCCCAGCACTATGCCCTCACCAATCGCGATAAGCGTCATGCCGATCACCGTCGAACTGACCGTAGCTGGCACCACACGGGAGAAGCTATGCCAGCGGGCGGGCAATACTCGCTCGCCGACAATATCTAACTGTTTGGCCACTTGCTCGCCATCTTTATAGAGGAAAAACAACGTGATCAACATAAAAAGTAAGGTCAGTAGCAGGCCTAGTGTGTTCCAGCCCAATTGCAGCACCCAACGGGAAATGCCACTCAGGTTCTGACCACTGATGGCACTGATAATTTTGCCTAGCTCGTGGGGTTCACCGATAAATTGCTGCCATTGCAGGGTTAACCATTCACCCATCCAAGGTAAATCTTTGATCCACAAGGGCACGGGCGAACCATGTTGGTTAGTAAACACCAACCAATCAACCCAAGTTCTAATTTCTTGTAACGCATAGGAAAATACAAACACCAGCGGGATAATCAGCCCGAGCACAATACAACATAGGGCAATGGTTGCCGCCAACGCCGAACGACCACCGCATTTTGCCAATAGTTTTTGATAAAGAGGCCAACTCGAAAAACACACAATCAATGCAGCTAAGGCGGGCACTAAAAAATCGATAAAAAAGAATACGCCAGCACACAAGAGCAAAACCAACAAACTACGACCAATAGCGGCATTACTGAAAATCGGCGTCATAGTGGTACAGCTCCCAAAAACTTAGATAATTAAACAATAGGCTATACGACATTGAGCGCGCAAATACACTCTTATAAACGCTAAGCAGACTAACTCAGATTGGTCGATAAATCATCTAATTAGCATGTGATTTCATGGTTATAAATCTATTCTAAGAAACTTTTTTGTAATTTTGGAGTATGCCCAATGCATCAGCTAACACTTGGGGTTCATCCACTACTAAATTGATCACAGTTAACGGCTCAGGCAATTGTCCCATGCCGCCATAATAAGTTTGGGGCCGCTTAAAAATCAGCTGCACATTCGCGGTATCACCGCGGCCTATCGTCAATATTTCTGTTGCATTGATTGCAGTTGAATCACCTACCGATTTCCCCCCCATTTGCTGTGGCTGTACATGAGTCACAAATGCCCCAAATTTCAGTTCACTTATCTGGGTTAAATCAATCGCCATAAAACCCCAGATACCATTATTGATAATGAGCTTACCTTCCCTTTGATACAGGGAGTAATAACGACTGATTCGGTAATTGGCTGCGATTAATACCACTGAATATAAGATCAAACCAGAAACGAATACGGCAGCAATATGACTCACATCATCGAGTAGTATGTAACTCAGTGTGGAGGCCGCGATTAAACACATTATGATGACTAAAGCATGCCAAGGTTGGGCACTCAGTAGCTTAAGCGGTGTGATCGATGCTGGGTGGCGACGGGAAAAATAAGGGATAGCGTAATACCAACTCGCGGGTTCAGTAGCGAGTATTAAACCTAAGGTCAGCTTCTTATCGTCAGGCATTTGATTCTTTGGCATATCAGTGTTTGATGCGCCCTCAATATTAAGCGTTCTAAGTTCATTTGCCCCATTACCCAGCTCTTGCTCCACAGTGGCAGCATATTGAGCAATGATCGCTAATCTTGGATCGCCTGAAGCCTTCCTCGCCTGCCACAATCCCTTAATAATACTCACCATCAAGTACAATTCGATGAGCAGTAATACCGCGATAATAGGGAAACGCAGCCAAGCGATAAACTCGAAATACTCTGCAATTTGAGGAGGGTAGCTGAGGCGAGCCATGAGGCTGCTCAAACTGAGAATGACTAATATTTTCCAGCTTTTTTGCGCACCAATTTTGATAATCCAATACCAATAAAGCAGAGGTAACAACACAAAATATAGTGCACTGACGACAGCCAAAGACAACTGCTCACTTGTTTGCGTTAACTGTTCTGGCAGTAAATTAAACCCAAGCCAATACACAATAATCATCAAAATGAGAAAATAAATTCGATATTTAGCTGGGCGTCTTAGTCGAATTTTTAGCATTTAACATCCTTGTCAGTTGATCTAGCCAAGCCTATGCGATAGTAAAAACCCAAAAAAGTAGCTTGGCTTATCAATAACATGATGGATAAAACCATGAATACAATGCTGGCTTAAAAACGCTCAAACTGATCATTAGACCATCAAACCTAACGCCAATTGCCTCGTCAGCTCTGCGGCGGGAATAGCCTGACAGCCTGTTACATTTTGGCCACACCAAAGTGGGCTAAAATCACCAAATCCTTGTCGCTCCGCCGCAGCTCTTAAGCCTGCAACTGCCGAGGATGCCAAGGGGAAATCTGGCACAGCCTCATTTATCGGCCCCATCTCGGCCATAAAACGGTTCACTATGCCACGGGCGGGGCGACCGGAAAATAAGTTAGTCAGAGCCGTATGTTGCGCCGCCTCACTCTGCAGGGCGGCACGGTGAATATCACTGGTGGTGCATTCAGGACAAAGTAAATAGGCCGTCCCCACTTGCACCGCCGAAGCGCCCATCGCCATAGCGGCACGCACGGTTTTGGCATCGACTATGCCACCCGCTGCAATAACAGGAATATCCACGGCGGCGATGATTTGCGGCAATAAACTAAAAGTGCCGAGCTGCTCGGTTAAATCATCGGATAAAAAATGTCCCCTATGGCCGCCCGCTGCTAAACCCTGCGCAATAATGGCATCTACGCCGCGCGCTTCTAACCAGAGCGCTTCTTCCACTGTGGTCGCCGTCGAGATGATCTTAGAACCCCAAGACTTTATCTCCAGCAGCAAATCTTCATTCGGTAAACCAAAGTGAAAACTCACCACCTCAGGTTTAAATTTAGCTAACACTTCAGCCTGAGCACTCGTGTAGGGCGCGCGTTGTGCTCCCGCAGTTTGGGTATCAGGATGGATACTTAGCTCAGCAAAATAAGGCGCGAGTTGCTTGAGCCATGCAGCTTGTTTCGCCGCTTGCGGTTCGGGCTCGTGATGACAAAAGAAGTTTACATTGATGGGCTTAGTCGTCTGGGCGCGGATCTGTGTCAACGCGGCATCTAAGGCTTCGAGGGATAACATGGCGCAGGGCAAAGATCCCAACGCACCCGCTTGCGACACAGCTATCGCTAAGGCACTGCCCTGAACACCCGCCATCGGCGCTTGAATAATTGGCAATTCGATTCCAAATAATCGGGTTAACTGGCACGGCATACATCACCTCCTTTGACTGGTTATCACTTGACGATCAATCCTGATATGGCCCTGCGGCTAAACGCTGGGAGATCCACCACAAATTACCCACGGGATCACGCACTCCACCTTGGCGATCGCCATAGGGCATATTCGCCACTTCCATCACTAATTCACCCGCAGCGGCGAGTGCCTGAGCCACCATTTTATCGGCATTTTCCACATATAAATAATAAGATGCGGGCATAGGCGGAAAAGCTTCACTCGCCTCACTCAACATAAATAAACAGTCGCCGATTTGCATCTGTGCATTAGCTATTTTGCCATCAGCCCGACGGGAAATATGTAGCGCTTTAGCATCAAAGGCTTGCTGTAAAAAAACCACTAAACTATCGGCATCAGCGATCATCATATACGGGCTAACCCGTGCAAATCCTGACGGAATAAACATAACGATTCCTTGTTACCTAAGCATGAAATTGATCATAAAAAACCACTATAAGCCAATGACTATAGACTAAGCACTATGGCAAAAACCAGCTGTGGCAATTAAGCCTTAAGCGTGAAATGTAAACTTAAGCATTCAGTGAACAAGTCAAAGCGTAAAGCCTGCTAATGTAAGAGGGCCCTACAATTTCAACCACTCTGCAGCCCATCATAAAAGTGCCATAACACTTCATGGCACTGGTTATTAAGAATAAATCAGCTTTATTTAGCATCGACTTAGCAACTATGGATCATTCATCTATGCTTAATCTATTGTTAACTTAACATGATGATCCTATGCACTTTACTGCATTCTTCGCTTACTCCCTCAGGATTTGCCTCACCTTAATCCTCTATAGTTTCGCCTTTGCAGTGCAGGCAGCTTGGTATCCCGCCGATGTGATTGCCGACGGTCAAAAGACCCTCTACACGCCACTCGCTAAGGCCAATCAAGCATGGCGGATCTGCGCCTTACTTCCCCATGGTAAAGATCAATATTGGTGGGGCGTTGCCTTTGGATTATCACAAGAAGCCGAGCGCCAAGGCGTAACGCTCGGCATTTATGATGCTGGTGGATATGACAAGATTGAGCAGCAAAAACAGCAACTTCATGATTGTTATGCACTCAAGGCTCAAGCTTATATTATTGCCGCCAATACCGCTGACGGACTGATTGCGGATATTGAACAACTCAGCGCTGCGGGCATTCCGGTTATCGATTTAGTCAATGGTATCGCGACCGACAAACTCACGAGTCGCTCCTTAGTCAGCTTTGAAGATATGTCCGTTGCGGCGACAGAATATATTGCGGCGCAGCAGCGAGAAGCTATCAATCAGGAGTCACCTAAGCTTAAGGTGGCGTGGTTTCCTGGGCCTAAGGGTGCATCTTGGGTGATGGCGGCGGAACAAGGATTTAGACGGGCGGCAGCTAAACAAGAGTTCGACACAATTGAAGGCGGTTACGGTACGACGGAGTTATTTGTTCAAGCGGATTTGGTGCGAAAAGTACTTGCAAAACAAAGCGTAGATTATGTAATTGCCAATGCGGTGGCGGCCACGTTCGCGGCGCGCTTTTTAGATGGACGCCGGAATCAAACCGGCAAAGTCATCGCATTTTACTCTAATGCGCAAACTATAGAATTAGTGCAGAAAAAGCAGCTACTCGCGACAGTCAGTGACTCACCGGTATTGCAGGCTCGCATTGCTATCGATCTGGCGGTGCGCGCACTCGAAGGTGCGCCTTATCCCCGCAGAGTGAGCCCTGTTATCAAGGTCATCTCCCAAGACAACATCCACCAAATCGATTTAGAACAAATATTAGCGCCGGAAAATCAATGGATGATCCATCAAGATCTGCCCAGCGTAAACGGTACTCGTTAAATCAAATAGTCCGCACCCAGCCCAACAAATAAGGCTAAACCTGCCCAGTTATTATTGAGGAAGGCTTTAAAACAAGGGGCTCGTTCACGATCAAAAATCAGCATTTGCTGGTAAGTACTAAAACCGACAAAAGTCAGTATGCCTAAACCATACAGCAAACCACGGTCAGCGCTCCAACCGGCGGCGATAAAACAAGCCAAGGCGGCAAGCTGAAATAACCCTATGATTTGGCGATCATATTTACCAAACAAAATCGCAGTAGATTTAATACCCACTTTTAGATCATCGTCCCTATCGACCATGGCATACATAGTGTCGTAGGCGACAGTCCAACACCAATTGGCGGCAAATAACCACCAAGCCTCCATCGGCACTTCACCCGTTTGTGCGGCGTAAGCCATAGGGATAGACCAACTCCACACTATGCCTAAAAACATCTGCGGCATGTTGGTGATACGTTTAGTGAAGGGGTAAATAATCGTGAGGATAATGCCAACAACGGATAGTTTAACGACTAATCCATTGAGTAATAAGACTAAACCAAAAGCGGATAAACCTAAAATGACGAACAGTATCAGCGCTTCTTTGGTGCTGATTTCGCCACTGGCTAGCGGGCGTGATCGAGTGCGTTCAACAAAAGAATCGAGATCGCGATCGGCATAGTCGTTAATAATGCAGCCACAGGCACGCATGATCACTACGCCAATAATGAAGATAACCAAGACCTTAAGATCCGGCATGCCACCCGCAGCTAACATTAGCGCCATCAAACATGGCCACAGCAATAATAGCGTACCTATGGGGCGGTCGATTCGAGTAAGACGGGAATACACATCCCACTTTTGCTTTAAATTCATTAACTAGGTACTCCCAATACCCTCAAGTTTCCACTCGTTTTCAGGCTTAGCATCATATACCCATGCTTCTCCCGATGCGAATTCATCCCCTAAAAGCGTGTCACAAAAAGCTGACATTTATCGCGATGATGGCAGTAATCACAGCGCTTCTAAACGAGCGTAAGCCACGACTAACCACTTGCTGCCAAAGTCAGTAAAGCTGACTTGCACGCGCCCTTGGGCACCGCTGCCCTCAAAGTTGGTCACCTTGCCTTCACCAAATTTAGGGTGATTGACTCGTTGGCCGACGTTAAAACCGGTATCGTTTGTGGCAGCTGACTTTTGGGTGCTAAAACGATTATTCGCCATTGGGGTTGAAACCTGCGCCTTGAGGCGGATTTCATCCACATATTGCGGTGGGATCTCTTTGATAAAACGCGATGGCCGGGCATAATCTTCTCGGCCATAAATACGGCGCGATTCCGCATAGGTAATGTAGAGTTTTTCCATCGCGCGGGTCATGCCCACATAGCAGAGGCGGCGTTCTTCATCGAGTCTATCGCCCTCTTCGAGTGCCATTTTACTCGGGAAGATCCCTTCTTCGACACCCGCCATGAACACCATAGTGAACTCTAGCCCTTTGGCAGAATGCAGCGTCATTAGCTGCACCGCATCGGTAAAGGCATCGGCTTGGCCTTCGCCTGCTTCGAGCGCCGCGTGGGAGAGAAAACCATTAAGTTCGCCCATGTCCTCCAGCTCTTCTGGCAGCTCAAAAGTACGCGCCGCTGTGACTAATTCTTCTAAGTTTTCGATTCTAGCGTGGGCTTTTTCACCCTTTTCGGCTTCATACATGGCCTTAAGACCCGAAGCTTGGATCACAGTATCGGCCATGCGATACAGCACCATATCTTGAGTGTCTTCACGCATGGTCATGATTAAGTCCATGAAACCACGCACAGAATTTGCTGCGCGGCCCGCGAGCACTTTCTCGTCGAGCAAACGCACACTTGCCTGCCACAAGGTTAATTCATGCTGACGCGCAGTTGAGCGCAAAATATCCAAAGTGCGATCGCCAATGCCACGGGGCGGTGTGTTAACCACACGCTCAAAAGCCGCATCGTCGTCTTTGTTATTTATCAGCCGCAGGTAACCCATGGCATCTTTAATTTCTTGGCGTTCGAAGAAGCGTAAACCGCCGTAGATTCGATAAGCTAAGCCTTTGTGTAATAAGGCTTCTTCCAATACCCGCGACTGAGCGTTAGAACGATATAAAATCGCACAATCGCTGAGATTGCCACCCTTTTCGTGCCAATCATTAATTCGACCGACAATAAAGCGCGCCTCGTCCATTTCATTAAAGGCGCAATAGAGCGAAATTGGATCGCCATCGGCTTCATCCGTCCACAACTCTTTGCCCATACGTTCTGGGTTATTAGCGATTAAGGCGTTGGAAGCTTTAAGAATATTGCCCTTAGAGCGATAGTTTTGCTCGAGACGAATCGTAGTCGCACTCGGGAAATCTTTTAAGAATCTATGTAAGTTTTCAACCTGAGCGCCGCGCCAGCCGTAAATCGATTGGTCGTCATCACCGACTATCATCACATTGGCAGTTTGACCGGCGAGCACACGGATCCACGCATATTGGATCGCGTTGGTATCTTGAAACTCGTCCACCAAAATATGCTTAAATCTGTCCTGATAATGGGCCAACAAGTGCGGCTTATTGAGCCATAACTCATGGGCGCGTAATAGAATTTCGGCAAAATCGACTAAACCAGCGCGATCACAAGACTCTTGGTAAACCTGATAGATTTTTAACAGATTTTGCTCAAGCGGAAAACCGCCCGCATCGATATGTTTAGGGCGTAATCCTTGGTCTTTTTTACCATTGATATAACCCTGAGCTTGGCGTGGAGGATATTGTTTCTCATCCAAATTCAAGCTTTTAAGAATACGTTTGATCAAACGCACTTGATCGTCAGAATCGAGGATTTGGAAGCTTTGCGGTAAACCCGCATCTTGGAAGTGAGTGCGCAACAAGCGATGCGCCAAGCCGTGGAAAGTGCCAATCCACATGCGGCCCATATTAGTGCCAGCGACTTTTTCAACTCGCTCGCGCATCTCAGCCGCAGCTTTATTGGTAAATGTCACCGCGAGAATCGAGTAAGGACTCTGCTGTTCAACCTGCATCAGCCACGCAATGCGGTGGGTCAACACCCGAGTTTTACCACTGCCCGCGCCCGCCAACACTAACATGCTAGATTGCGGTGCCGCGACAGCCTCGCGCTGCTTATCATTCAGGCCGTCTAGTAAAGAAGATACGTCCATTCTCGCCTCCAAAAAATCGAGGAGGCATTATAACAGAAGAAAACTCGACTGCGCGCTTGATCCTCAAGACAAGAGCCACAAGACGAATGACAAGTTGCCGCATCTTGCTTTGCGCTTGTGTTGTAATGACGACATTGATTAAGCACTGTCATTCACGCAATACTTGTGGGCGGGAATCCAGCTTTTCGGTAACAGAACTTTGTTTTTAGGGTAGGAATTGAACAAATACAAGGCTGTATTAATGACTCATAGAGAGGGTGTTCATCATTCTGTTTCAACGATTAAGCACTGTCATTCCAGTGACACGCCATTAACTCATCCCTGAGGGCTCGACGACGGCATCCATGCCGTCAACGGTCACTTACATGACAGTGCTTAATCTTACCAACCCCGATAGTAATCTGAACCCTTTCTTACGAGCATACACTCTGTAAATTTAAAGATGGTAGCTAGTTAATTTCTTGGAACCCTACCTTGTAAGCCTTTTTGTTGCTAAGTGACTTTTCGTTACTTGAACACTGAACAAAAGTGAATTAAGTTATTGTTTTATATTGAGCGTTCAGATTTATCGGCATCATTCTTACCCATTTACATGGATGTGGCAGCGGACAAGTCCAACAAGCGATTTATCCACTGCAAACAGCGCAGCGCATAAATACTAAGACGTTAGGCAGGTATCGAAATCGATGCTTATATACTAAGAAAAAATAAGGATTATTTATGACTACATATTCACTTAAAAGGCTAGATTTCGATTTGCTAGATTACATCTTTGAAATGGGAGGCGGGTATGTTTTAGATTTCTCTAATCAAACGTACTCTGAGTTTTTTAATGATGAGCTAGGAATAAACATCGACGATGATAGGTTCTGCGATACAGGTACAAGTAAAGGGAAGAGGCTGCGCAGTTATTTAAAAAAATCTGAAACAGAAGAAGTTTTGAGAGTGCTAGCTTCGTTGTGGGAGTATCGAGAGACTAAACGGAAACGAGCGAGCATCGACGAGAAAAAACCAGAGTTAGTATCAGAGTTTAATGAACTCTTGGTTCGCCTTGGCGGGAAAGCCCCAGTGAATAATAGTAAATCATCATTCGTTCCGTATGATGAAGCAATTGATGAAAGTACAGCCAAAGAATTACTGGAAGCTCTGATGCAACTGGCAGCAATGGATCCTCATCCTAGAGGTTACGCGTTTGAATCTTTCCTTAAAAATCTTTTTGATGTAAGCGGGATGTCTGGTAGAGCATCTTTCCGTTTGCTCGGCGAGCAAATTGACGGGAGCTTTGAGTTTGATGGGGAAACATATCTTCTTGAGGCAAAATGGACCAATTTGCCGGTAAACGCTGCTGATTTACGTTCCTTTAACGCTAAAGTTCAAGATAAAGCAGCTTGGTCAAGAGGCTTATTCGTGAGTAATAGTGGTTTTACTGAAGAAGGATTACATGCGTTTGGTCGGGGAAACAGTCTAGTTTGCATGGATGGCCTAGATTTGAGTGAAATGTTAATGAGAAAAATCGGATTTAAGAGCGTTCTATCAAAGAAAGTCCGTCGTGCAGCTGAAACAGGCAAACCATTTGTACGGCTACGCGATCTTATTTAGTAAAGTAAAATACTTAACAAGCGCATTAAACCTGACATTTCAAATTGTCCAATTTTTTGCAAAGAACAAGACGCAAAAAACGTCCAACATGTTCCGCAGCTTATGCGGGCGTTAGTGCTAAATAAGGTTCACATGCAATTTAAATTTATCAAAGCAACAGCCCAAGATTGGGACTATTTGTTTGACCTGAGAAAAATGACAATGGTTGAGCACCTTGAAAAGTCTGGGCAATTCCTTTCTGAAGAGGAACACCAGTTTAGATTAAAAAACGCCTACGAATACTCGCACTTAATTATTTACGACAAGAGCGTTGTTGGTACATTACAGTTCCGCGAATTTGAAGATAAGGTAGAAATTATGCAGCTTCAAATTCACCCTAATAACCAAGGAAAAGGTTTAGGTAGTCTAGTGTTAAAGCAAGTTTTAGAAACTTCAAAACCCAAGTATCTTGAACTAACAGTTTTAAAAGAAAATCGGGCGCTTAATTTATACAAAAGGCTCGACTTTAAAATTTTTGACGAAGACCAATTTGAATATTTTATGTGTACAGAGCACTAACAAGTCGCTGTAGTATTAATAGAGTGTGACACTGGAATGACTATGCTTAATCACTGCTACCTTCAACAGATAGATCAGCAGCGGAGCTCTGCCCCAAACCCCTTATCGATGAGAATAACTTTAGGTAGCGGCGGATCGCGGTTAGAATACTCACCCTGTTTTTCTTGGTTACTTTTTCGGAAACCAGTTTATCAAG